>JAHQWY010000112.1 GCA_029856445.1 Promethearchaeia archaeon | reverse complement strand
TTCGGTGCCCATTGTAGGGAAAAGAAAAGAAAGACTTGATATAATTCAGGGTACTGTACCAAATCTGATATATCCTCCAACGGGATGCAAATTTCATCCTCGATGTGAATATCGTTTTGAGCCTTGTGATAAGACCTTACCAAAAAATATTGAAGTTGAACCTGATTATTTCGTAGGTTGCCATCTTTATGATAGTCAATATAGAGATTTGGCAGAATTAGTAATAAAAAGGGTAGAATCAAATATTTGACATATATTAATTGAATCGAGTAAAAATATCAAAATAAAAGGAGATTAATAATTTTTTATCCAAATAGCTATGCAAATTTAGAATCTATTAATTTACTGTTAATGTCTGTAATTATTTCTTTGATTTTATTTATAATTGGATTTATTTTTATGAATTGGTATACGAAAAATAGAAATTTTGATTTAAACCTTAAGCATATAATTTTTATAAATATTATATGGTTTGTAATAGATTTATTTCTTGGATCCGTATTTCTATATCTTTTTGGGAACAATCTTCTATTGGATTTTTTTTTAATAGCTATAAAAATACTTTTAGGTTCTTTTATTGTTATTTTAATTGATGATAAAAACATTGGAGAATCTCTAGAATTTATTGCTGTTAACCAAGCTATACTTTTTGTCGTTGCTCTGAACCTAGGATTAATGTTTGGTATTGGTAATACTTTAGAGTTTTATATGCGAGAATTCATACAAATTTCATTTATTGGAATTATTTTAGTTTTTATTTTTCCAATATTAGGGTTTTTCATGGGTAGCTTATTAACGATGTTCTATTTAAGAAAAATAAAATGGGGAGACGTGAGTGTTATTGTTATAATATTGAATTTACTCTGGCTAATTATTGATATACCATTTGCAATAACGCTACATTATCTTCCACTTGAGAATCTTTTTTTTAATTTTGTTATAATATGTTTGATTAATATTACAGTTGGTACTGCAATTTTAAAATATGTTTTTTTTAAAGAAATCAAAAAGTCCTTGGTTATCGGAAGTGCTGTCCAATCAAGTATCTTTGGTTGTTTATTATTAATTTGTGTATTAATTGTTTTTTTCCCTATTTTAGAAAATTTCAGTAATTTAGGAGCTTCAGTTTTAACGTTTTATATATCACTCATAACCATATTAGGTACATGTATCATTTTCAGTTATTATGGCAATAAAATCCAATTAGTCGGATATGAAAAATTAATTGCATTAATCACTCTTGTACCAGGATCTATATTCATAATTAATACTTTCTTTACTCAACTTGATGCTTTTGTAGATGACTTCATTTTTTATTTACTTATAAGCATTGTGCTTTCTATATTAAGCGGATTTACTATAAAGAGAATATCTTATACAACTATCTCATATCAAGTCATCAGAGGTTTGATTATTCTCGAAAAGGGAAAGGATCTTTTAAAAGTTGAAGGTCTTAAAGTTCATTATCCTCTTATGGGAGGTATTCTCAAAAGACAGGTTGGAGCAGTTAAAGCCGTTGACGGATTATCTTTTAATATAAAAACAGGTGAAACTTTAGCATTAGTAGGCGAAAGTGGATGTGGTAAAACTACAGTTGCAAGAGCAATCTTAGGATTGGTAAATAAGGATACAGGAATGATCTTTTTTCACAACAATCCTATACCACAGATCTATTCCTCTTACTTAAGACAAAAAATCCAAATTGTATTTCAAGATCCTGATGCTTCATTAAATCCTCGTATGAAAGTGGTGGATATTATCGCAGAACCCCTTAGAAATTTATTAGGTATTACAAACAAGGCTGAAATAAGAACCCATGTACTGAGATTATTAGAAGAAGTTTCATTAAATCGAGAACATCTGGATCGTTATCCTCACGAATTTTCAGGAGGTCAAAAGCAGCGGATAGTTATTGCTCGAGCACTCGCATGTAATCCCGAACTAATTATTTTAGATGAACCTACATCTGCCCTTGATGTTTCAGTTCAAGCTCAAATTCTTAACTTACTCAAGGATTTACAGAATGCTTATGGATATGGTTATTTATTTATAACTCATAATTTGGCAGTAGTAAACCATATTGCTGATAGGGTTGAAGTTATGTATCTTGGGAAAATTGTTGAAGAGGGCAATACAGATCAAATTTTCATGAATCCTTCTCATCCTTATACAAAAGCTCTTCTTGCTTCCAGATCCGAAATTGATCCCTATAACCAAAGCATTAGTTTTGTAATTAGGGGAGAAGTTCCAAGTCCAATAAATCCCCCATCTGGATGTCCCTTCAATCCCCGATGTTCCTCTGAAACTCGAACAAAGGAATGTGAATTGAACTTACCTCAAAAAATAAAAATTGAAGAAAATCATTTCATTTGGTGTACTCATTCTTGATAAGGGATCTTGCTTTCTTTGTAAGATTTATTTTAAGAATTTTTGGCATATCCTAACAGCATCTTGTGGATCTTTCCCGAAGGCATCAACACCTAATTTATTGGCAATTTCTTCTGAGAATGCACTTCCTCCAATAATGATTCTTACTTTTTTTCTCAAGTTTTCTCTTTCTAGCAATTTAATAATGTCTTTTACAGAATCAATTGCTATTGTAAGAAGAGCTGATAATCCTAAAATCTTAGTATCTGAATTTTTAACTGCTTCTACAAATTTTTCAGGTTGAACATCCACCCCTAAATCGTTGACAGAAAATCCTGAAGCTGTTAAGATACTTTTTACAATATTCTTACCAATGTCATGAACGTCTCCTTGAACTGTTCCAATTACAATTTTTCCTTTACTCTGAAGATTGACATTACTTTTTTCTAATATAGGTTTTAATTCTTGAAAAGCATTTTCAAAAATATCACCACTTGTAATTAATTCTGCAAGAAAATATTCTTTTTTCTCAAAATATTCCCCTACAATCTTAACTCCTTCAGAGAGCCAATCTATTATTTTTGATGGATCTGTTCCTTTATCTATTTCTTCTTCTACAATTTCTAATACTTTAGCTCTGTCTAACTCTGCCATTGCATTAACTAGTTGTTTATTCATCAACAAACACTTTATTTTCTGTTCAGAAATTTCATTTTCTATAAAAACCGTATTTCATCACACAGTCTTTCATAGCCTTTAGATTTGCTGGCGGAATCTCATCTGGTAATACACAAGCAGAACCCAGCATATAACCACCTCCCTCCATGCATCCCTCTATTTGTTTCTTACAATAATCCTCAACTTCTTTAGGGCTTCCTCTCCCAGTTATTTGTGGTGGAACATTCCCCATTAGGCATGCTCTATCACCTAAAATTTCTTTAGCTTTGAATATATCTGTCAAATCAAGATGAAACATAATTTTACCTTTAGGAAATTCTGTAAAATATTCTAAAACATCCGTGTAATCGTTATCTATATGATATTGCACAATAAAATCATTTTTAAGAATGTATTCAGTAATTCTTTTGATGTGAGGCCAAAATAAATCAAATTTTTTGGGGGATATGAAATTTGTAGCAATTCTAGAAAAACCAAATAAACACATTTGTGTAGCCTCTTTACGTCTAAAAGCTTGAAACTGAAGATCTAATGAACGTAATAATTCTTCTTCAGTAGCTTCACAAGCTTTTACAACTTTTTCAGGAATTTCAATAATATCAGTTAAAAATTTATTGAAGCTTCTCAAAAACGATATCATATCAACAGGGGGTTCGATAAATGCTTCTGAAAGAGTCATAACATCCATTTCTTTAAGCCAACTTACTGTATCTAATTTAGAGAATTGAACTATCATTTTGCCAAATTCTCTTTGAAGCTCAGGTCTTCTCTTAAATGGAGTAAATCCATTTTGAATTACGAGATCATAATCTTCCCGTTTCATAATTTCCCTTTCATGCATTTGTTCTGGTATATTTCCTTTTGGAAGTGTCCAATCGAAATAAATTTGACTATGAGAGTTAGGAATTGGTGCATAATAACCAAGTATGGGAGAACAACCAGAATAAATATCAAAACCACCAAACATTTCCCATACCTTTTTTGTAGCCTCAAAAGATTTTGGTATATTGAAAAAAAACTCTTCTATTGTCATGCCTGTTAACCTTGCTTGAGCACAATGAAACGCCGGGGTAAAAGGAACACGATCAGGCTCTTTTATAGCTAATGCAGCTTCAACTCTTTCTCTGGGGGTCATTGTTTCATTTTCTTCCATTTTCAGGGGCATAATCTCATCTTATTTATTATTATTTGGTTAGAATTATTAAAATATTTTAAATCTTTTAAGATCATTGTGAATTAGTAGCTACCCTAAATATTCAATCTCCCCTTGTAATCTAATATCCCGTGATGAACTTCCTATGAGAATCTTGAATAAACCCTTCTCGGCTTTCCAACAATTATCATTTTCATCGAAAAAAGAGAGATTTTCCTTCCCTATTTCAAATTTAATCGTTTTCTTCTCACTTGGTTTCAATTTAACCTTTTTAAATCCTTTAAGTTCTTTAACTGGTCTTTCTATACTACACTCAACATCTTGTATATATAATTGAACTACTTCTGCTCCAACATGATTACCTGAATTAGTAATTTCTATTGTAATATTAAAAACTTCTTCACCTGACACTTTATCCTTATTTATTTCAAGATTTTCATATTTGAAATTCGTGTAAGATAATCCATGTCCAAATGGGAAAATTGGCTTAATGTTTTTTGTATCAAAATGACGATATCCTACAAAGATACCTTCCTCATAAAAAACTTTTTCATTTCCTGGGTACGTACGCTTGGAAGTATGTCCTGGTGAATCTGAAAGCTTTTTAGGAAATGTTATAGGAAGTTTACCTGAGGGATTTGTGTCACCAAAAATTATAGCAGCAATTGCATTTCCAGCTTCCATTCCACCATACCAAGCCTGTAATACAGCGGGAACTTTATCGATCCATTCTATCATAGATACGGGACTACCACTAGTATTAATTACAATAGTATTAGGATTATCTTTCACTGTTTCATTTATTAGCTCAATTTGGTCCAATGGTAGATTAAATGAATCTTTATCCCAATTTTCTGCATCTCCTCCCTCTTTATGTTGTAATCCTACAAAAACCAGTGTTACATCCGCTTCTGAAGGAGTAGTAACTAACTCCACATGATCTTGACATTTGTTTTTTATCCCTCGAATTGGCTTAACCTCGTATGGTGGAAAATTGCTGGAACTTCCCCCTCCAAGATATGTTTTCCTTTTTGCGGTAGGTCCTATGACTGCAATTTTTCGCACTTTTTCTAGATCTAGTGGAAGAAGGGCTCCTGTATTTTTTAAAAGTACAATGCCCTCCTCAGCGATTTCACGAGCTAAGGTTTGGTGTTCAGGAGTGTTTCGACTACCTTTTAGTAATGTGTTTTCTTTGTCAAAAAGCCCAACAAGAAACATCACTCTAAGCAATCGTTTTACATTTTCATCAAATGTATCTAACGAAAATTTTCCTTCTTCATAAGCTTGCAACATCTTTTTAGGATCATATTTAATGGCCGACGGCATTTCAAGTGTTAACCCTGCATTTACACAACTTTCTGTGGTAGTGCCCCATCTAGTGGCTACCCAATCTGTTACAACAAAACCCTTAAATCCCCATTCATCCCTTAACACTTCAGTTAAAAGATGTTTATTTTCTGCACCATAAATTCCGTTAATTTTATTATAGCTACTCATAACAGACCACGCATCAGCTTCTTGAACAGCTGCTTTAAAGGCAGGATAATATATTTCCTGTAAGGCTCTTTCACTAACTTCTGAACTTACCGTAAATCGATTTGTTTCTTGATTATTACATATAAAATGCTTTATACAAGCAGCAATTCTCTGACTTTGAACTCCTTTTACAACTGCAACTGCCAATTTCTTATTTAAATATGGATCCTCGGTTTGATATTCAAAGGTACGACCACACATTGGAGTTCTTTGTATGTTGATGCCCGGTGCAAGTAGCATATGTGCCCCCACATCCCGTATTTCTTGGGCAATTGCAATTCCGAATTTTTCAGACAAATCTAGATTCCAGGTGGCGGATCTACATATAGCTGAAGGAAAATAAGTAGATTTTATCTTTCCTTCATTATCAACTCGAACACCATGAGGTCCGTCATGCATCGCAAAGGATCGAATTCCTAATCGTTCAATTGGTTTCGTATACCACCATTTCATTCCAGAAGATAATGTAAACTTTTCTTGTAGAGTTAATCTTTGTAATAAATCTTCGACTCTACTTTCGATATCGAGATTCATATCCATAAAAGGTAACTTAGATAACTCCAAGTCCGATCTATCATCATTCATAATAATCATCTCATTTAATTATAAATAAAATTTTATAATAGTATTAAGACTTATGGAAAACTAGATAAATGAAATTTATTCTAAAGATCCTTACTTTTTGGTGAATTAATATAAGAGATCAATTCAAACTAGTATTACCAATGATTTTTATCCTTTTGGGATTGCTAGCATTTTATTTACCATATTTTTCAGTAAACAACTTAAAAGTTCAAAATATTGATGTAGAGTTAAAATTTAATGGAGATAATACTTATGAATACGTTCAAGATCAGTTAAATATTGGATTTAGAATCCCTGGAACTCCAGAGAGAGTTAATTGTACTAATTATTTTATATCTAAATTTAAAGAGATAGATAGCAATTTTTCTTATTATTTACATAATTTTACAACTCATTCAACAGAATGCCAGAATGTTTTGTTTAAATTAAATCAAATCCATAATAATATTGTCATTTTGGGAGCACATTATGATTCACGTGCCAGAGCTACAAAAGACCCTAATCCATTAAATAGAACGAATCCGATACCTGGGGCGAATGACGGAGCATCCGGATCTGCGGTTCTTATTGAATTAGCTGAAGCTTTGTATCATTATAAAGAAAATCTCTCTTGCCAGGTATGGTTTTTGTTCTTTGATGCTGAAGATCAAGGAAGGGATAATGGTGGTTATGGGATAGATGGATGGAGTTGGGTTGAAGGTTCTCAGAGATTCGTAACAGATATTAATAATTTTTATAATACAGAAACAGAGTATTTTGATTGCATGATTCTATTAGATATGGTAGGAGGAGTAAATCTACGTTTTATCAATGAACAATATTCTACTTCCTCACTGTTAGATGAATTATTTGCAGTTGGGAGAGCACTTGGTTATTCTAGCCAATTTCCAAGAAATCCTGAAAGAAATCAGATAATAGATGACCACAAGGCATTTGTAAATATTGGGATACCTTCTGCGGATCTAATTATTAATTTTTGGGATAATCCAAATTGGCCATACCATCACACTACTCAAGATGATATAAACTCTATTTCAAATACCAGTTTAGAAGTAACTGGTGAAACAATAGAACAATTTATTTATAATAATTATTTAAATTCCTCTGGTGAGATATATAAAGGCAATTATCCTTGGGATATAGATATAGATACATTCAATATGGAATTAATTATGATTTTAGTAATTACTATGACCACTATTGCTATTGCGATATTAATAATAAGTGTTATCCGATCTAATCCTTCTCGGAATATAATTGAGCCAAAAAATAAGATTAAGTAATAATAAATTTTAATTACTTTTTATTATCATTCCACATTGTAGGCAAAAAGCGTTATTCTTAGGTATTCTCATTCCACAGAAACTGCAGGCACGAAATTCTCTTTTGAGTTTTTTTTCTTTTCTTATATAGACTGATTGAGTTTGTTGCGCTTCTTCAACTAAGATCTCCTTAGACAACTCTTCTTCTAGACTTGAAATTGATGGAATTGGTTTTAATACATCAATTTTTTGTCCACAGGCGGCACAAAATTTAGCTCCTAAAGATAATTTGGATCCACAGTGAGGACAAGTTTTGAATGCTACCTCTACTTTTTCTTGTAAGCTTGATGATACAGGTTTTATATCTTCAATCTGTGGTGGAGAAACCTTAATTATGGGTTCTACTTCTTCTTTTTCAGCACGAATTCCCGTTCTATAAAGTAATTTCCTGATTCTTATCATACTGTGACCAAGTTCATCTGCGATATCTTGTATTGAGCGTCCTAAATCATAATATTGATGTCTTAACCAATTTAAATCTATCGTACCACTTACTTCCTCTATGTCTGAAATCGATTGCGAAGTTTTTAGCTCATCTATTTTTGATTCAGATACAGTTGATATAGGTTTTGGAACTTCCTTCTTTTCTATTAACTCGGAAATTGGCGGAGTTGGTTTTGATTCTTCAAATTTTCTACCACAACGAGCGCAAAACTTGGCACCTGAAGGTAATTTTTGTTGACAGTGTGGACAGGTTATGATCGATTTTACTTCCTCTCTCTCTGAAGTGGGCGGCGCTGTTGGTATCTCTTCAGTCTTTGAATCAGAAGCATTAAGTATAGGAGCTGAAATTTCCTCTTCTTTTAATAATTCTGAAATCGGTGGAAATATTTGCGCATCAGAAGTTTTTACAGGTTCCTCTACTTTTTTTTCTGAGATAATTGGAGTTTGTGTAATTTCAAATTCGTAACCACATACAGAACAACGACGAGAAAATTTCGAATATATTAATGCACCACAATTTGGACAATGGTCTTTAATTAGTCTTCTGGTACCAGTAGTATATTGTACTCGACCTCCGGATATTTTGCTTGAGCCATAACCCACAATTAAGAGAAGCACACCTATAACTATTAAAAAAGGACCCAAAGCCGCAAACACAGGATAAATTGTGAGAAATCCCCCTAAAATAATAAGAAGAATGCCTAAAAGAAAGAAGTTGGACTTATTACTCATATTAATAAATTGAATCTCTATAAATAATTGAATTAATATAAATATGGATAAGTTTGAATATAAACATTCAGATGTTCTTGTTATTTTACAATTTTAGACTATTTTCATTTTTTTATTCCTAAGATGGCTCTGTGATTTGAGTTATCTAAATAATTCTCTAGTATATCAAAAGATACAAATGCGTCTTGAATCTCCTCCAATGTAAAATAATGGTGTAAAAGTCCCTTTTCTTTTCCTTTTTGCGGGATATAAGTGCCTTCTTCTACCTTTTTCAAATTCCAATTATCATTTTGAGATTCTTTTTTTAAATAAGGGAAGGTGATAAAAATAAAGCCTCCCTTTCTTAATATTCTTTCAATCTCTCTAATGGTTTTTATTATATCTTCCATTAAATTATGATGAATAACTTGAATGGAAATGACAGCATCAAAAAAATTATCCTCATAAGGGAAACGATCTTCCATATCGCAACATTCAATCTTCACTTGTATTCCTTCTTCAGATAACCATTCTTCTGCTAATTCAATACCTCTGGGAGAACTATCAAGTCCATAAATATCAAAGTGTTTTTTAGCAAAAAATACGAGATGGCGACCAGTTCCACATCCAAGATCTAAAATTCGATAAACTCCCTTCTTTTTGAATAGTTCAGCAATTCTTTCCATATCTGAATGTGGTTCTAAAAAGACTTTTCCCCTTTCAGAAAAGATTGTATCCCAGTTCGGCATAAATCTACAATTATTTTATAATCTTAGAAAATTTCAATCATCTTCACATTCCCAGAAATATCTACCATATTTCTCTTTAAAAGCTTCTGCTACTTCATCAACTTTCGGACGAATAAATTCTAAACCATTTTCTATATTTTCATATTGTACGGGTAAAGGACCTAAAACTTCACCATCAACTTGACAATGATATGGAGCATCTTCTGGATTTAACATTTCTACTCTTACCTTCTTACTGGTGTATTCATAGATGTTAGGATGTGGTAGAAGTGTGGCCTTAAACATTCTATTAAAATGCTTT
>JAHQWY010000111.1 GCA_029856445.1 Promethearchaeia archaeon | reverse complement strand
CTAATAACCTTTCTTAATAAAGTATTTGAAGGACAAAAACAACCGGGGCCCTCAGGTTGCCCTATAGAAAATAAGCTGAAATCTTTACTTTCAGTTATGGCATTATACACTTCAAAATCGATATTTTCTGCAACTTCTTCATATGATTTTGCATTTGTTAAAACCTTATCTATTACATCAATTCTTAATTGTTCAAGACTCTTTTGCGGAACTAAACCTACCATATGACTCAAATGTGGATGGGTGGGGTCCGCATCAATTAATAGCATTTTAAAATTATAATTTTTCGAAATACTTTTTGCCAAGAGAGTAGTAATGGCTGTTTTACCAGAACCGCCTTTTCCGACCACTGAAATTGTTAATGGCTTTCCTATAATTTTTTTTTCTTTCATATCTATGATTTTTAAAATTCTTATAAATTATTTTTCGATTTTTTCTCTCTCTACTAATACTTGTTTAATATCATAACAGATATCTCGGTAAGGGCATATCTCACATCCCCAATCATATTCACAGTCTATTTTTTTCTTCCAATTTTCTATTTTTTTTAACCATTTCTCATTTATATAGTTATTAATTTTTGAAGTAATTTTAACAAATTCATCAATTACTTCCGTATAAGTGCTAATAAAGATGATCTCCATGGATTCAATTAAATCTGTAAATTGCTGCTTGTATAAATAAAAAATGGCATTTCCCAAAAATTCAAATGAAAAATTCTTTATTATATTCTCACTTATTCTACACCAAAATTTCCTAGGGATTGTTCTTATTAAAAATCCCTCTATTCCATTGGATATGAGGGCAAATTGTCTTAAAGAATCCCAATCTTTTTCATTAATATTTCCTCCACCAATTAAGATGAGCATTCCAAAGTCGATTGAAAATTCTGAAATATCCTTGATTTCGGGTCCAATAAGAGTAATTGTCCCATTCTTTATATGATTAATAATTTCTAAATTAGAGAAGGGAAAGACTAGAGAAAAAGACTTATTACCGATACCTCCTAACTCTAGTTTTGTCTCTTCTTGAAGAATTATTTCCTTATATTTATCTAATTCAACTTTGATACTATATTGTTCAAAAAATTTAGTAGGGTTTGAATATTCTTTATAAATGTATACATTTTTACCTTTTTGAGACTCATGATTAATGTAATTTTTTAAAGTTTCAACAATCTCTTTAAATAAATCGATTTTCATAAAATTCCATTTGTTTTTCTATAATAATAATAAATAAAAAAAAGATTAATAGTTTTAACTCTCAATTGTCTTATTTATTAATTCTGAAAGATCAAATGTCAACAGAAGAGAGGAATCCAATCAGGTTCTTCATGATTTAGTGATTTGATTACTCTTTCATTTGCATTCATATTTAAGTTTAAAGTGTAATCTAAATAAAATCAATTAACTACGTTAATATTAATTTTATAATAGATCTTTCTAAAATCTATCGTTGAAAAAAGATTACTAAGCTAATGAAGAATGGGATATAGTTCTATTTTACGTCCTTTTTTACTTAATTTCACTAATTTTTCTTCAGATAATTTATCAATATGATATTTAATTGTGTTTCGAGAAAGATTTAATATCCGAGATATCTCTGAAGGATATATTCCTGGATTTTTTTTAATTATATCAAATATTTCTGAAGTAGTTTTAGATTTGTTAAGTAGAGTTCTAGAGCTTTCATGTTTTTCAATTGATGATGTAATTGGAAAATAAGTGGTATATTGTCCAGATTTTTCTCTTTTAATGATATGGTTTTTTAATAAAACGTCTACATGCCATTGCAATTGACCTTTTTGCAAATTACAGTTACGTAGCAATTCATTGTGATGAACTCCAGGATTATTGAGAATTTCAGTTAATAAATTTATACGATTTTCGTTTTCAAATATATCTGAAAGGCTTAAATGAGATCTTCCCTTTTTAAAATAGCTTCTCCTTATAAAATAACCCCGATATTCCTTAATAGAAAAGACTTCCATAATGGATAAAAAAAAAATCGTTGCCATTGCAAGAGAAATTATAATTATTCCTAAAGTGGTACCATCCTCATCACCAAAAACGGGTTCTCTATATGATTCAATTAACCGATATAGAATAACAGATAATAAAATAAAAGAAAAAATAATAAGAAAAAATTTAATCATGTAGAAATATCTAAATTTTCTATTTATCATTGTTATTCAATTGGTTTTACTATAGAAAATTATTCTTTATAACTTTTATTTCTTTTTAATTTCAAGAACGGAAACATAAAAGGCACATTATCTACATATTCTATAAATTCATCTCCAAATTTAGCTTTTAGGGCTATTTCTTCGATTTTTGCTAAAAATATATAAGCTAATAATTCACCTACCCAAATATAAAATATAAGGGTATACCCATTGAGATCACCAATATCAAATTCGAAAATTGGACTAGTTTGGAAAGTAACAGCCGTTAATCCTAAAGTAATTATAATAAAGGCAAGGTACTGAGGATGCCTAATATATTTGTATGGCCCTGTTTGAATTAGCTGTCTCCTATGAGTTAATTGATAAATTAGAGCATAAAAATAAAGTATGAAACCGAAAATTACAAAGTAGAATCCATATGTATCTGTTAAGAAATTATAATCAGATTTAAGAATCTTTGGATTTTGAAAAAAGAAACCCAGATATGTGATTAATGGAACACTCATGATACCAAACCATATTGCCGTACAAGGCACATATTGGAATAGGGGAATTAAATATGATGAAACACTAGTAGATATCACGCTTAATTTAATTATTATCTTGTTTTTCTTAAGATTCAAATAATTCACCTTAATAAAATGTATTTACTCGTTAAATAAGAAATAGTTGTGTTTATAAAGGTTTAAGGTGCACTTTTAGAACAAATTAACTATTTTAGTTTTTCAAAAGGTTCAAAACTCTTACATATTGAATCATTTCTTAAATATTTATTCTTCAGTTGACAGTGAGATATTTCTTCATGGTAATAAACGCAATTACAACATGTATAAAGATGATTTTTCAATTTATTCCTAATTTCCTTTAATTTTTCAACCTTAATTCCTTTATTCAACATTTTCTTAAGTTTGTCTAAGGATGTTGCCGCTATTTTACAATATATGATATTGGGACTCGGAGGAGACCAAATTTTAGGTAATGATCTGCTCTCAGAAGTGGAATCAAGTTCCTTATATCCACAAGGGCAAGATTTTTTTCTAAGTAAATTTCCACACTCAGGACAGAATTCAACCATGCTTCACACATCATGTTAGGAAATGTAAGGATTATTTTAAGGCAATAATGAAAAGATTTTCTATTCAAATTAATTTATTCTAACTCATCTAATCCTTGAGTTTTTATATCTGGACGCGGTGGAACTCGATAATATATTTGTGTTGGATATCCAAGGATTATTACTCCCAAAACATGCCAGTTCTTACCAATAAACTCTTCCCGGAGTTCTTTATTTGCACTTAAAACACCATGAGCCAAACCTATCCAGCAAGATCCTAATCCCAAAGATTGTGCACATAACATTCCATAAGTCAGAGCTATTGTAGAATTCATAGCGTCTCCAGGATTTCTGGAGTGTATTATCATTACATGAGGAGCATTGTAGAATATAGTATCTATACCCCGTTCTCTAGCTTTTATAAAGTTTTCGCTGTACCTTGGATTACTTGAAGCAATTATTGCATCCATTACTACTTCTGATAACTTCTTGATTTTCTCATTATCCGAAATTATGGTACAATGTAATGTTCGGATGTTACCTCCTGTAGGGGCATACTTCATAGTGTCTAATATTTTTTCTAAATTAGCTTTGGTAACTTTTTTATTTTTAAAACCTCTTATTGACCGTTTAGCACTCATAAATTTATGTATAGTCTCATAGGAAATCAATTTACTCGGATCTTGAACTTCATCAAAAGTTAGTAATTCTCCAACATCTTCATAGATAATCGCATCAGATTTACACATTGCTATGCAACGCCCACATGAATCACAAAGATTATTAGGATCTTCAAAAACCACTTTATTTTGCTCTTTATCACGTCTGAAATATCTTGTACAAGCAAAACGACATATTTGGCAATTATCGCATTTCTCATAATCTATTCCAAGTACAGGCATAATTATCAGTTTTTTATTATATTTTTATACTAAATTTCAACCTTTAGCTTATTTTTTTTTAATATCAAAATTCATATCTTCGAATTTGTTATGGATGGTGCGATAGATTTTAAATTTCCCATCATCTACAGCGTGATTTATAATTTCATCGATATCTGATTCATTTAATAACTTCTCTGTAATAATTCTGTCAATCTTTGAATAAATGAGCTCCTTAATTTTATATTTGAAGCGATTCTTTTTCTTATTATTAATCAATCCAGAAAGTTCAACATGCTCTTTATGATCCATAATATTTTGAATAAGATCATCAATACCAACCCCATTAATAGCATCTGTCATTGATACAGGAGGTCTCCATCCACTCTGAAAAGTAGAATCATCAAGCATCATTTCTATTTGCACAGCAATATCTTCTCCACCTAAATCCTTTTTATTGATATCATATATATCTCCAATTTCTATTATTCCAGCTTTTTGCATTTGTATCGCATCGCCATACCCGGGGACTAAAACCACAACAACTGAATACGCTAAATTATAGATGTCAAACTCAGCTTGCCCAACCCCAACAGTTTCAATAATAATTAAATCCATTCCAAATGCTTCATATAACAAACTTATATCAAAAACTGCTCTTGAAATCCCTCCCTTATATCCTCTGGACGCAAGGCTTCTCATAAACACATTAGGGTGTAGTGAAATGTTAGTCATTCGGACTCTATCACCCAAAAAAGCACCCCCACTAAATGGACTGGTAGGATCCACGCAGATTATACCAATTCTTTTTCCTTCTTCCAATAATTTTTTACATATTGCACCAGTTAGAGTACTTTTTCCAACTCCAGGAGATCCAGTAATCCCTATAATGTAGGAATCATGCTTAACATCTTCAAAATGTTTAAAAATCTCGTGAGCTTTATCAGGTTCGTTTTCAATGATTGTAATTAATCTTGCTAGTGCGATTTTATCTTTATTTTTAAAATTTGTAATTAAAGTCTCAATATTGTAATCTTTTTTCAAATATTGTAACCCCTATGAGAAAATAGCTATAATATTATATCTTGATTAAAAAAATATTACTTGTTTTTTTTATTTTTTGACATTTGTTCTAATGAATTCGACAATATCTTTTGTAAGTGTTCCAGGTCCATACACGTTTGCTACTCCCATTTCTTTTAATTTTGGAAAATCCTTTGCAGGTATTACACCACCTAATAAGATCATTATATTATCTAAAACGCCTTTTTCCCTTAATAAATCAATTACTTCCTGTGTATATGCAAAATGAGCGCCAGAATGTATACTCAAGCCAATAACATCAACATCTTCTTGGATGGCAGCTTCAACAATTTGTTGAACATTTTGAAAGCCTCCAAATATTAGTTCCATTCCGGCATCCCGAATTGCGCGACTGACAACTATACCTCCACGCCAATGACCATCGATGCCTGGCTTACTCATTAATACTCTTATCTTCTTTTCTGACATTCTTAATACCCCCAATACTAGATAGCTAAAGGTGGTTCCCATATACCCCAAATTTCTCTATATATATCGCATATTTCACCTACTGTGGCACCTTCTTTAGTAGCTTCCATTACTACAGGCATAACATTTTCTTCCTTTTCACAGACGTTACGTAATTTATCTAAAACCTTTTCTAATTTAGCGTTATCTCTTTTTGCTTTTAGTTTATTAATTCTTTCGACCTCAATCGAAATTGCTTCTTTGTTGGTTCTGAATACATCAGTTACATCATCATATGGTACGGGGAATTTGTTCACACCAAGCATTATTTCATCTCCGCTTTCAATACGCATCCTTCTCTTATGGAATGCATCTCTCATTTCCTTATATAGGAATCCTGTTGATAGAGCTTTATCAATTGTCCCAACCTTTTGAATTTTATCAATATATTTCCAGACTCTGTCCTCAACTTCATCAGTTAACCATTCAACAAAATATGACCCTGCAAGAGGATCAATAGTATTATGAATTCTACTTTCGTCTGATATAATTTGTTGAGTCCTTAAAGCAACTAGAGCAGCATCCTCAGATGGCAAGCAAATAGCTTCATCATAAGAATTAGTATGGAGTGATTGACATCCACCTAAATTTGCTTCCAAAGCTTGAATTGCCGTTCTTATTATATTAACCTTAGGTAACTGGGCTGTTAAAGAAGAACCTGCAGTTTGGACATGGAACCGAAAACCGAGATTTCTTGGATCCTTAGCTTCATATTTATCCTTCATTAATTTATACCAAATCCTCCTTGCTGCTCTAAATTTTGCAATCTCTTCAAAAAAATCTTTATGTGCAGCTAAGTGAAAAGCAAGACGACCCACAAAATCATCAACTTTCCATCCACGTTCAATGAGGTTATCAATATGAGAACATGCACTAGCAAAAACAAATCCAAGTTCTTGAACGGCATCAATTCCACCTTCTCTATAATTATATCCTGTAAAATTAATCGGATGCCACCTAGGAACGTTTTTCATAGGAACAGTCCACTCAATGAAATCACATGCTAAGCGTAAAATATGATTTGGGGGACAATTTTTATATGGAATATAACCAACAGTCATGGTTAAAATGTCATTTTGAGTTGTCCCTGTTAATTGACTTATGTCATATCCTCGCATCTGTGCCATATTAAAATACATAGCACACACAGGTGCACTTGTGAAAGGTTCTACGACTAATGCTACGCTTACTTTGTCTATGGGTATATCTTCAGTTAAAGCAAAAAGACTATCAATACAATATAACGGTACACCAGATGTTCCAACTTCTGGGGCACCATCGGGATTTGTAGGATCAATTCCATTAAAAGTGAGTGCATCAACAGCAGCACTAAACCCTGTTTCACCATTTTCATAAAGAAATTTCCATCTTTTATTTGTTTCCTCAGGAGTGCCATGGCCGGAAAATAATCTCATAGTCCACAAACGTCCTCTATACATAGAAGGATAAACTCCTCGAGTATAAGGTGGTAGCCCAGGAAAACCTAGATCTTCCATATAATCTTTTTCTTTCAAATCTAAAGGAGTATAAAGGTTCTTAATTGGAATCTCAGAGTCAGATACAAACTTTACTTCGCGTTCTTTTAAGTTTTCATAAAGTTTTTCCCATTTTTCTTTTTCTTCTCTGACCTTCTCCAAATAATTTTTATCAAACAATCCTCAATCACACGAATTTGTTAATTTTCTTTATGTATTTTAATAAATGATGATCTTATTTATTTTTTTAAAAAACAGAATAAAAAAGATATTAATATAAACTATATTGATGAAAATTAATATTGATCTTTGAAGACTATTGTATTTCAAAATCAGAGAACATGCACAATGATCCCAAAAAACACAAAATCTATTACCTCAGAATGGCTTAATTCCGTATTACATAAAAATGGAAAATTAAAGGGAGTAAATATTAAATCAATATCCTTGGAACCTTGTGGAAGAGGGGAAGGATTAGTTGGCGATATTGCTCGAATAATGGTTAAATATGATGGAAATGCTTCCAGGCTACCAAATTCCATGATAGCAAAATGGCATCCTTTTAAACAATTTTTTTATAATTGGGGTGTACAAATTGGATTTCTTGAAAATGAATTAAGATTTTACGTTGAGATAGCACCTATTAGTCCGATTAGAGTTCCTAAGCTTATTTATTCAGATTTTGATTTGAACTCCAAGAGATTCGCCCTTATCCTTGAAGATTGTTCAAAATATACGGATATAGATATAATCAAAGGGATGAATTATGAGCAGACTAAAATTGCAGTAACATCTCTCGCTAATTTTCATTCGCGTTGGTGGAATGCTAACGATCTATATTCCTTTAAGTGGATTCCTGAGTATAGTAAATCCTTGTATTATAATATATATAAACAATTTCAACCTTTATGGGAATTTGTCAAACAAAAAGAGGAGTTTAAATCGGATCTACCTGAATACGGACTTGAAATTGGGGAAAAATATTATAAAAAAATGATTCAGTTGGCTTTTGAAAATTTGCCTAGTCACTTCACGATTGTTCATGGAGATTTTTGGGTTCCCAATTTCTTTATAGATCTCAATAACACAAAAAATCCGTTAATTGTTTTTGATTGGACCCACATGAACATAGGTTTTGGGACTTTTGATCTAGCTCTTCTTCTCGGCACTAGTATATCAGTAGATGTAAGACGGAAATATGAAAAACAATTGGTTAAACATTATATGGAAATGTTAATCGGAAATGGAATAGAGCTTTCAGATTTGACATTTGAAGATTTTTGGTATAATTATTTGAAAGATCTCTTATTAAATATTAGGGATCCACCTTTCCATTATCTGGGGGATAAAGTATCTCAAAAACGAAAGGATATTCGCAAAGTTATAACAACACGAGTTTTTACTGCCATTTTAGATAATGATGTTCAAAATATATTCCCAACTTAAAATGTAGTTTCAAAGTTATCTTAAATCACACTAATTTGTAGTAAAATTCTATGTAATTAAGTAATAGATAACTATATTTATTTTTTTAAAACTAAGAAATAATAAGTTGAGTAAGATTTTAGTTAAAGAACTTGTCAATTTTTTCTATTCATAAAAGATTTGATAGAATACTTTTATTTTCTTATGAATCTTTTGAGATATTCAAGAGTTTTTGCGGTATTTCTATTTGATAAAGCTAGAAATAAAGCAATTAAATGTCCACAGAAATTCAAACGATGATACACCCAATGACAATTAGTGTGTTTAATCTGGTCATTTTCTATAGCAAGATCAAGAACTTCTTCCTCTGTTTGTTTGATAACCTTCAATTCTGCAAGGCAATTTAATGGAGGACCCCAAATAATCCTAACGAGATCGACAGGAATTTGTTTAGCGTCAGAAATTCGAATATTTTTTTTAAATTCAAAAAATTTTTTATTAAATTCCTCAATATTAAGTTCACTTTTAATTAATTCAATTAAATTACTTTTACTTGGCTTAGTTTGTTCTATTCCAGTATTTATGATGTTTGTTAGAGAAATAAAACTTTTAATTTCTTTAATTGAAAGATCTTCTAAATCGTCATAATTAAATTGAGTCTTGCCCATTAAATTATTTTTTAAAAAATCCTCAACTGATAGTATTTCTGGTTTTTCTGCAGTTAATTTAGCTAATTTTGGGGTTTCTTTGTAATATTGGGTATAATTTACCTTACCTTTTACTTCATTAAAAACCTCAGGTAATATAGTTTTTGTCCAGCGAGTAACTTTAATCGAAAATTTTTGAAATGCCCAAATTAAACCAACCCAGAAATGACTACCAAAGACCACCATCCTTAGCATACTCACAAGAACACTTAAAATTAAACTTTAGAGGTTCTTCTTTATTATCTAGGTTCTCGAAATAGATTTCAGTAAATATTTCCCATCTAAAACCTTTGAATCTTAATTTTACTAGATTATTTTCTCTATTAAAATCTAAAGTATCAAGTATAGTTGGATTATCTTTCAAAAAGTATTTTGGAACTGCTGAAATTATTTGAGATAATGATTTTTTTTCAATATCCTTTAAAAAAGAGCTAAAATTAGTTTTAGGAATTGATTTGAATATAAGATCTATAATTTCTTCCTTATTATAATTGGAAAATCCCTTAATTTTGTATGATCTACAAAGATCTTTTAGAACTGGATTAGTAAATGCTAATAAATAGATTTTAGCTTGTTTTAATTTTTGTGAGTCCATTATC
>JAHQWY010000110.1 GCA_029856445.1 Promethearchaeia archaeon | reverse complement strand
GGCATAAATTGTCTTTCAAAAAGCTCGTTGTATATACCATAGACCGTAGATTGGAGATCATTATGATTTATTCCCGCTCCGTTTTTATTTGCATCTTCTAGTGCTAGTTTTGTAGCATCGTAGGCTAGTTCAAAATATGTTTTGTCTAAATATCTTGCTTTAAAAGGTGTGATACCAATGCCGATTATCGCTACTCTTTTTGTCATTGTGATTCTCACTATTTTTAGATTAAATATGATTATACTATTGCATTGATTAATAATTAAAATTAACTAATTTTTATTAAAAATAGGAGATTTTCAAAATTAATACTTTCTATATTTTTAATTCGATGGAATGAACAAGCTACCTCATGAAAACTGATTTAAATTATTTCGTTTCAATATGATTTTCTATTTAAAGCATAAGATATCATAAAAATAAAGCTTAAATATAAATTCTATTATAAAATTTTTGTAGGTTTTTATAGAAAATTGTTAAAATAAAATTTTAGCAAATACCACTTATTTATTATAGTATAATTAACAATTAATTAAAAAGAAATGAAAAAGAGGTGCCATTTTAATTTCTCAAGATGAAATGAAAGATCTAACTGAAAGTTTAGATGATAAAATTGTAAAAGGATTACAGCATAAAATTGAGGAATATGAAGCTGAAATTTATGACCTTAAAGTAACACTTACTAAAAAAGATGAAGAAATTAAGAAGTTAGAAGAAAAATTTCCTAATTTAACATCAGAACTGGAACAAGAAAAAAGTAAGATCTCAGATTTAAATAGTCAACTTAAAGAACTAACCACATTAAATGATAATCTAACTAATGAAGTGAATAATCTAAAACCTCAAATTGAAGATTTGTCTAAAAAAAATGAAGAATTAAATAATTCTCTATCTGAAAAAGACTCTAAAATAGAAGAATTTACCAGATCACTTTCTGAAAAAGATTCTAAGATAGATGAGCTTACAAAATTGCTTTCTGAAAAAGAAACGTTATTTGAAGAACAAAAATCAAAATTAGATAAGATCGAGGAAGAATTAACAGAATTAAAACCAGCAGCTCCAACAGAATATTCAAGTGAGGATAGATTAATTTGTAAGAATTGTGGTGCTGTAGGAAAAGATATTAAAACTGAAGAAGATAAATCTAGAGTATTAGGGTATATCGGCCATTCTCCTATGTATGCTAAGATTAATGTATGTAAAAAATGTGGTCACAAGTTTTAATTATTTTATTTCTATTCTCTTTTTTATTAAGATTTCTTATTAGTTCTCTCTCAAATTTTTTTATTAAGACTATAAGAAAAAAAAGAAAAAAAAGCGTTATTCATCGCTTTTTCGTAATTCTCGTCTAAGAATCTTACCAATTACGTTTTTAGGTAACTCAGGGACAATTTCAATCATTCTTGGATATTTGTATGGACTTATATTTGTTTGACACCATTTCATTAATTGTTCTTGAGTAACCCTTCCTTGGAATTCAGGTTTTAATGAGATAAATGCTTTTATTTCTTCACCTATTTCTGGATCGGGAATTCCAATTACTCCAACTTCATTCACCGCTTCATGCATGTATATTAAATCTTCTACTTCTGCTGGAAAAACAGCATGACCTTTTCGTTTTATCATATCTCGCTTTCTATCTTTTATATGAAGGTATCCTTGATTATCTATACACCCAATATCTGCAGTATAGTACCAAATCCTTTCTTGAGAATCTTTTCTTAAAGCATATTGAGTATCTTCTTTTCTTCCTAAATATCCCAACATTACTTGTGGTCCGGTTCCACAGATTTCTCCGATATACTGTTGCTCATCTTCACCACAATTTTTACAATCATCATTCGGGCACTGTGGTTTCAAAACTTTCCCTTCTTCAGCATCCACGATCTTTATTAAAGTATCAGATAATGGGAAACCAACAGTTCCTATTTTTTGAAGAGAACTAATAAAGGGGTTTATAGTTAAAATAGGAGAACACTCCGACATCCCGTAACCTTCAACAATGACAGCACTAGTAATCTCTTCAAATTCATTTTTCACCTCTAGAGGTAGTGCTGAAGCCCCACTAACACAGGCAATAAGTGAAGTAAGTTTATCTTTATATTTAGCAGAATTAGGATCTTGATTAATTTTAATGAATAAAGTTGGGACCGCAGGCATATAGGTCGCCTTTTCTTTCATTATTATATCCAGAACCTTTGAAATTTTCTCTGGAGGGCGTGGAAGTAATATGAGTTTCCACCCTTCAACTATAGACACAGTCATTCCAATGTTACCAAAAGCGTGAGCAAGAGGTACAACTAATAACATACCTCCCTTTCCTTTAACTTCTTCCATTTCTGGCAACTGAGTTGATGCCCAAGTGATAATTTGTTGGGTATTTGTAATCATATTATAATGAGAAGTCATTACTCCTTTAGGCACCCCCGTTGTACCACCTGTGTATATTAAAATTGCGGGATCTTCTTTGATATTGATCTTTGCTTCGGGAACATTTATTGGTATCCCAATATTCAATATTCCTTGAAATTCATGGAATTCAACATCCCCAATTTTTTTTGGCCAATTTTTCATTCTTGGGACTATACCAAGAGCCACTCCTAATTTAGCTTTAAGTTTTGGTAAATATTCAGCAGTAGAAGTTAATATCACATTCTTTAAGGTAGGCATCTTTGTGAGATCTTGCCCAAGCAGATATTCTTTAAAGAGAAAATCTAAAATTATCAATGTATTAGCTTTTGAGTCATTTACTTGGTGAACAATTTCTACATAACGATTAACAGGGAGAATAGGATTGGATACAGCACCAATTCTAAGAATTGCCCAGTGGGCTATTACATATTGAGGAACATTTGGTAAATCAATAGCAACAACATCACCCTTTTGAACACCTATAAGAGAAAGACCAGTGGCAAACTGATCTACTAATGTATCCAACTCTTTATAGGTCATTCGAAATCCTTCAAA
This sequence comes from Promethearchaeia archaeon, assembly GCA_029856445.1. GTDB lineage: Archaea > Asgardarchaeota > Lokiarchaeia > Sigyniarchaeales > SOKP01 > Loki-b32. The sequence goes on along the minus strand of JAHQWY010000110.1, from coordinate 6,913 downwards.
GAAAATCACTTGAGAATCAGAATATTTGTTAGCTGATCTTTTCAGAAGTTCTCCTAAAGGAATTTCGTCGTAATCAATATGTTTTGGCACTACTTCAGGCCAATTTTTATCCCAATACCGTATATCTTTCTTTTGCATTTTTTTTCATATTTAAAATTAGTTAATATAGTAGATAGTATTCTTTTCAATAATATTTAAAAGTATAATATTGGAGTTTTTTTATTAAAAACGTCTATTATATAAATCAATCTAAGATACGCATTTTATATAAAGTGTTATCAGGTACAAAACTCATCATTATCAAATCATCTCTAATTTGCCAGCCTAAATGACTATAAAAATCTACAACAGTTCGATTCTGTTTTTCTATAAATAAGTGAATCTTATGTATACCGTTTCTGCGGAACTCTTCGATTAGAGCATTCATCAACTTTTTCCCATATCCCCTTTTCTGGTGCTTTGGGTCTACAGCAAGATGATGGACATATCCTCTCCTGCCATCGAATCCTCCCATTACTACAGCAACGATTTGCTTGTTTATTTTTCCCAATAAGAATAAATCAGGATTTCGCTCCAGCATTCTCTTAATTTCTTTTTTCGAGTCTGAAGATCCCACACTAATTCCTGCTTTCTTCCATAAATTTAATATATCATTATATGATTTCATAGAAAATTTTTCAATCTTCATCTTGATATGTGATTAGAATAAAATTGTATATACTTTTCTAATATTATATCTCAAATGAATCTAAAGTAAGATTTTGAATTCTTGTTCTTATTTCTGTCTTTTTGTCAAGAATGAGTTTTATTGATTCTGATATTTCTTTCCTTTTATAAATGTGTTTTGGCAAGGGTAAAATTACTTCCATAATTCGATTTCCTATAGTGGCTATAGTTCCTTGAACAAAAGTTATTGCTTGAATCTGTTTTTGCACTATATCAAGATTTAATAGATATAATAAAAGATAGGGATCAATCCAATCATTATTTTCTAATGTTTTTATTTGAAAGATGTGGCTTTGGATAATTATCTTCATATCCATTTCAGATATATAGGCTGTTTTACCAATTAGATTAGGACCACCATCTTTAACTAATAGAATATCTCCTGTTTCAATTTTTTGTTTTTGCTTATATTGTTCATAGACTTCTTCACTCGTTTTTTTGTATGAATCCAGATTTATTTCCCAATTGGAGATTTCACTAGTCCTTATGAATGGAATATTACCTAATCCATATAGATGAGAACCTATTTCATCACCCCGCGGTAAATACCCCCCTTTATTAGTATAAACAATCTTTTTTTCAGCTAAATCTTTAATAGAAAGTAGTTCAAATTTTTCATCATTAGCCAGTTTTTTTAAGGTTTTTTCCACCCCAGTATAATAGAGAGGAATGAAAATTTTATTTTTTATTTGACTGAACTTTATTTTAAAGAGTTTTTGTTCTTTCAAATAATCAAATTGTTCAGCTTCTTTTAATTTCAAATGTAATTCAAGTAGATCATCATTTAATATTACTACTCCATTATAATCTAATTTTTTACTCCCATCTTTATTAAGTTTATATAAAACTTTTCCATCTTTATCATGACCGACATTCTCTACAATAGCGAAATCTATTAGATAATCTTCTGGAATAATTTTCAATTTCTGAAAAAAAAGGATACTTGTTTTATTACAGGTATAGGGTTGAAAAGTATTTTGATCTAAAGAAGTAATACCCAATATTTTGCCATTAGATATTAAATACTCCCAAATATAACGATCTGATGGATTTCCAAAAATGCCTTCTGGCAATACAATTCCTAATTTTCCTCCCTCTTTAAGTAACTGAACACATCGTTCAATAAAAAGAACTTGTGGAGATTGTTGCTTTAGTATCTTATTTTGCATTAACCATTTACCATTAACATTTTTCCATGTATGACCTAATTGATAATCTGCTAAAATATTACTATCGTTAATAGGGATTTTAACACCAAAAGGAGGATTAGTGAAAATATAATCAAAATTATCATTTTTTATTATTTCTTTCGCTTGAGCCCTAAAATTCTTTGGATCTAACGAATCTTCACAAAATACATTTGATTTCCCATTACTTAAAATATCTAAATATAATCGACTTATTTTTGCTAAAAATAAATCTTTATCTATACCATATAAATTAGAAATGCTATTTATTTTATCACTTTCCAATTTACATTTACTCCATAAAAGATCTTTGCTTTCAAGAAGAAATCCTCCATGTCCACAAGCAGGATCTAAGATTTTAGTCCCATATTCTGGATCTAAGTAATGTACCATAAATTTTACTATATTTGGGGGTGTAAAAAACTGTCCTCCCTCATCTTTAAGAATTTTACTCACAAAAACTTCAAAAGCATCACTGAAGATGTCTTTAGAAGACTGAATTAATGAGATATGTTGTAATTCTCTCACAATTAAATAAACTAGTTCTTGAGTTAGCTTAATTTGTTCATTTTGGTCAAGAACATCTTGGTATTTATCCCGAACATTTTTTTCGAAAAATTTTCGGATTCTGTTATAAACACTTTTAGGAGATTCATCTTTTTTAATACAAAATTCTATCTCTTCTTCAGGTTTTTTGGAAACCTCATCAACTAACTTGCATAGTAAAAGATTTATGATTTGTTTTGAACGTGCTCTAGTATCTGTATCAGTATACTTTAATTTACCATATAAGTGCTGATTTATAACGTTGAAGATTGTTTTTAAGTTCGGAGATTTTACTAAATCTCTTTTCTTTAATCTAATAGTTTCCGTTTTCAGAAAATCAGTAATATTTCGAGGCATTTAATAATTGTTTGATAACTTATTAGGATATATCATTATTATTATTTCATAATTCAAGAAAATTGAAACAATCTATTATTATTTTTTATTAATTGAAAATTAATGAGAGTTTTACCATTTTAGTATTTAGAGTTTTATAGAATATAACTTTTAAAAGACAGATCAATAAATAGAAGATGTTTCAACAAAATTCGATGCAAGTTCAGAAATTGATAAATTTTAAAATCTAACTAAAGCTAATACACTTAACTACATATTGATAATTTACCAAAAGCTAAGCAATATTAAGGAGTACATTAGTAACAAAAGTATAATAAGGTAATTCCTAACGTAAACATCGTAAAGGTGGTATAAGTTGGCTAAAAAAGATGATTCAAAAGTTTTTATTGGCAGAAAGAAATCAATTAACTATGTTATGGCTGCTATGGTTGTTTTAAATGATAAACCAGTAAGATTACTTGCTCGAGGACGATCTATCTCACGAGCAGTTGATGTTGCAGAAATCCTAAGGAATAAATTTGTAAAAGGAGCCACATATGGTGAAATTTTAATTGATACAGAAACTATTAAGAATACTGATGGGACGAATAATAATGTTTCTTCTATAGAGATCGAAATTCTTCCGCCAAAAAAATAATCCCTAATAATAAACTAATAATATTCAGGAGAAAATCAGGAGACTTTCTCGATTCTTTTTTTTATTTTATATTTTTTTTAGAAATGTATAAAAAAAAATCTTACTAGGACTTGAGTTCTGATTTTATCTTATCTAATTTATTGATAAATCTATTAATTTCGGATTTGTTTGATTTGTTTTCACTTAAATTATTAATCAAACTTATAAAATCTTTAATTAAAGGATTCTCGAGAATAATACATTTTTGATTCATTGTATTTACATTCAGAATAAGAGCAGACTCTAGGATTTCTCCCATTCCAATAACATCCTTTAACTCTAATTCATTATTTTCATTGTAAGATAATATGACAATATCCTCTAACATTTGACGATTATCATTCTTCCTAATAATTTTGAATTCACACATTTATTAATCTCATCTCATTTTTTTTAATGAAATTCCTAACCTGATTTAAAAAAATTATGTATTCGTATTAAATGTTCATTCTTTATATCTAGAATCTGAAATTATAATTAAGAATTTATCGAATCTAAATAAGAAGAAACTCCTTTTAAAGAAAGATAATTTTAAGATCTGTATAATCTAAAAACTAAATTAATTATGGAAATAAAAATGAAAGAAGACGATCTCTGTTACATTCCCGCTTGGGAAATGAAAGAAAAAATTAAAACTCAAGAAATAACTGCACAGGAACTAACTGAAATATTTATTGAAAGAATTGGAAAAATTAATCCAATAATTAATGCATATTGTACAACTACTTTCGAGTTGGCTAGAGAATTGGCAAAAAAAGCTGATGATACAATTAAAAAGGGTGAAAAAATAGGACTATTACATGGTATACCAACATCTATCAAAGATAATGTTGATGTTAAAGGTATAAGGACTACAAACGGCTGTAAAGCTTATGAAAACTATATTTCACCAAGTGATGATATAGTTGTCAAAAGATTAAAGGAAGCAGGTGTAGTTATATTAGGTAAAACAAACATGCCTGCTTTTGGGTATAAAGGAAACACTGATAATCTGATTTTTGGTGAGACAAAAAACCCCTGGCATTTAGAAAGGACGTGTGGAGGATCCACTGGGGGAGGAGCAGCCGCAACAGCTTCTGGAATAAGCCCTTTAACTCAAGGTTCAGATGGAGGCGGATCTATCCGAATCCCAAGTAGTTTTTGTGGACTATATGGTATTAAACCAACATTTGGAAGGATTCCACACACATCTGTGAAATTAGAAGGTATAATGGGCACATTCGTCCAAAAAGGACCATTAGTTAGATATGTAAAAGATGCTGCGTTAATGTTAGATGCTATGGTTGGAGCTGATGATATAGATAGATATTCCTTACCAAAACCAGACTATAGCTTCTATAATGCATTAAAAGAAACTCCAAAAAAACTGAAGATAGGATATGCAATAGATTTAGGGAATTTAGAAATCATTCATTCTGAAGTCGAAAAGTCGTTAATAGATGCAGTTAAAAAATTTGAAGATTTAAATTGGTCAGTTGAAAAAAGCAATATTAATTTATTAACACCCGGAAAAACACTCAGGGGTGAAGTGCCTGTGGAAAATTATGGGTTGACTTGGAATATTATTTGGACATATGGAATTGGATATTTTGTAAAACCAATAGTTGAAAAATTTGGGGATAATTTAGATCAAGGATTAGTTCAACTGGCTCAATATGGGTTTCAACTCACTCCAGAAATTTTATATAGAGCTGAAATTGAAAGAGAAGTTATTTATGATAATGTATGTAAGCATTTTAAAGAATATGACATATTAATAACCCCAACGATGGCATGTCCCGCTTTTGAATTAGGTGTCTCGTCCCCTAGTGAAATCGATGGAAAAAAGGTTTCTTTAGGAGCTTGGTCGCCCTATACTCATCCTTTCAATATGACTGGTCACCCTGCTGCTTCAATTCCATGTGGTTGGTCGACTGAAGGATTGCCAATAGGTATGCAAATTATAGGGAAAAGATTTGATGAGGTGACTGTTCTTCAAGTTTCTAAAGCATTTGAAGAAATTGCTCCATGGCAAGATAAAAAACCTAATTTTGATTAATTATACTTTTTATAAACTAAGATTTAAATTTTGGTCGTGAGAAAATGAGAAAAGAAGATATTTGTTTCATGTCTGCTTGTGATATGAGAGAAAAAATAGAAACGCAAGAATTGTCATCTCTTGAAATTACAGAAACTCTAATTGAAAGGATTGAAAAAATAAATCCGATTATAAATGCCTATTGCACTCCTACTTTTGAATTGGCTAGAGTACTCGCCGAGGAAGCTGATGAAATTGTAAAAAAAGGGGAAAAATTGGGATTATTACATGGCATACCAACTTCTATAAAAGATATGAAAGATACTAAAGGGATTCGTACGACTTATGGCTGCAAGGTATTCAAAAAATATATCCCGAAAAAGGATGCTATATTAGTCAAGAGGTTAAAAAACGCGGGAATTGTCATATTAGGTAAAACTAACACGCCTGCATTCGGTTATAAGGGAGTTACAGATAATCTAATTTTTGGAGCTACAAAAAATCCCTGGGACATTGAGAAAACTGCTGGAGGATCCAGTGGAGGAGCAGCGGCGGCTGTTGCTTCTGGATTAAGTCCATTAGCACAAGGGTCTGATGGTGGGGGATCTATTAGAATTCCAAGTAGTTTTTGTGGTGTTTTTGGAATAAAACCTAATTATGGAAGAATACCTCAAGAAGCATTGAAATCGGAAGGCAATTTAGCCACACTTGTACAAAGTGGACCAATTGTTCGATATGTGAAAGATGCAGCATTAATGTTAGATGCAATGGTTGGAAGTGATGATATTGATAGGCATTCATTACAAAAACCAAGCTACAGTTATCTTGAAAAACTAAAAGAAGAACCTAATAATCCTAAAATTGGATATTCATTTGATCTAGGGTTTGCAAAAGCTATTGCTTCAGAAGTTAAAGATAGCATATTAAATAGTGTGAAAAAATTTGAAAATTTTGATTGGTTAGTAGAGGAAAATAAAGAAATCAGCTTATTATCTTCTTCTATAAACTATTCAGGCGAAATCAAGGTTGAAAATCCACATATAACATTATGGCGATTTTGGACCTCGGGTTTTGCATACGCCTTTAAACAATTCATTAAAGATCATGAGCATGATATCGATCTTGATTTAGCTAGGACGATTAAAAAAGGATTTAAATACTCTGCAGAGGTTATAAAAGAGACAGAATTCCAAAGAGAATTGATTTATAACAGTATTAATAAACATTTTAAAAAATATGATATATTGATAACACCAACTTTAGCATGCCCTGCTTTTGATATTAATAAACAATCTCCCGAAGAAATAGACGGTGTAGAGATTATTCCTGGTGAGTGGACCCCATTCACATTCCCCTTCAATATGAGTGGTCATCCTGCTGCAAACATTCCATGTGGATGGTCTA
>JAHQWY010000109.1 GCA_029856445.1 Promethearchaeia archaeon | reverse complement strand
ACTAATTCGACAATTGTAGCAATCGCACTAGTGACTAGAGAATAAATTATGATAGTGGCAAAAGATAATTCTTCCTGAAAAGTTGAAATGAGAAACCCAAATAAGTAAAAAGCGACAAAACAAACCAAAAAAGCTGTCACAAAAAAAGTCCCAGATCCTTCAAGTGTTCTGTGTGAATTTGTCCAAGGTAAACTTATTCCCATCTTACCCCACCTTTTTCCTATCACTGACGCTAGCGTATCAGCAACTATCATTATCAATATTCCAGCAATAGGAAAATAAAAGTTATAAGGAGCAACAATCCCAAAAATAAATACTAGAAGAGTAATTGAAAGGCAGTAGAAAAAAGGTCCTTGAAGAAAAGCTCTACTTAAACCTTCTTCTTGTTCTTCAGATATTGCTTCATATAAATCTTTTAATTGTTTTACTTTAGATTCTTTTGAACTAAAATACACTAATAATGTTAAAGTTCCTGCTATAATAGATGGCCAAAATGGCCAGAAATAAAAAGGTGAACTTAAAATTGCTAATCCCGCAAACATATGGACTGATTTACGTGCGGAGAATTTTGATATTTTTTCTTTTTTATATAGAGTTAATGGTATAAAAATCGTCAGTAGTATGTATATATATACTATTAATACAACAAATAAGTCCCATAAGAAATTATTAGCCATAATGAACTTTTTAATTTATTTATAAACCCAAAAAGAATTCTTACCAATAAAATCTTACTAATAGAAGGGTTTCTTCTACTTTAAAGAGTATGAATAATATCATAAATAAAATGTAAATAAGGTTAAATCTCTATGGCTTAACTGGAGGTAATGGAGGTACTTTATTATATTTCCATTCATCTACTATTGGATCTGTCCACCAATGGTTGGGTATAGCTTCATACACGCCATATTTTTCTAATCCTGTAGTGAAAGCATTTATATTTGCTTCAGGAGCTTGAATATGATCTACTTGAGGGTAGAAGTAAGCACCAAATCCCCCTTTTCGAGTTCCCAGATTGCGAACCATATGCCACACTTCTCGTTCGCATTCTTCTGGTGTACCCAATGTATAGATCGATTGAATATTGATACATCCCCATATCATGATCTTTCCACGAAATTGACTTAACTCAGAATAACCCGTCATCCGAGGACTATCTAGTTCTAAAGCATCTAATCCCCAATCAATCAATAAAGAAATTATTTGATCTATTTTCCCGCAGCAGTGAAGATGTAAATCACATTCTAAATTGTGTGCTGTATCAATGAGTTGTTTATAAACAGGCTTATAAAATTCTTCGAATAACTTCGGACTAAAAAATGGCCCCCTTTGCTCGCCCAAATCGTCGTACAATACAAAACCATGAGGTTTTGCACCATATTTCACCCACATTTTTTGTTGGTCTACGAAAATATCCGTTAGATATTTTAAAAGTTGCTTGAGTTCAGTCTTATTCTTATAATGATCCAGAAGAAATTTGGAAAATCCTACCATTTGACTTGCAATTTGAAATGGTCCAAGGCCTAAACTACACATACGATATTTGTCTTTTGCTTGTTCCTTACTTCTCTGAACCATAAAGGAATATCGTTCTTCTTCATCAAAATTCGGTGTATAATTATGAAAATATTCATCCATTTTACTGTAATTTGCCAATGAAGGTCTTCCTGGATGTCCCATAGTATTAACACCCCCCATTATCCAAATAGTCCCAAACTCATCAATTTCTTCCCTTGGTAAACGAAACCAATCCTTATATTTTGAATCCTTTGCCCATTCCGGAGTGTCCCATTTCCATAAGCTATATCTTATTAAGTATTCAGGGATGTGAGGAAACAAACCTTTCTCATTTTCACTATGTCCAGGTCGCCAATTTTTGGAAGGTAAAGAAAAAAAAGTATAAATATCACTTCCTTGGGTGAATTTCCAAACGGGGACTTTATCTGGACCTTTGAAATTGAGAGCTGCTTTTACCCTCTCTATCGAGTTTAAAGCTTTCACCTTTAATAAAAGATTTATATTTGATTGTATTAAATCAAAATTTAATTAAAACTTTTATTGAATAAAAGAATGACAAAGAAGTTGTTTTATTTAGTGAAATTCATAAAGCTTTAAGATGGAAAAACACTTTATCACAAAAGATTTAATATAATGAGGAAATTTCAATGAAAAATATACGTTTCCCTAAAAATTTTTTATGGGGTACTGCTACTGCTAGTTATCAAATAGAAGGAGCATGGAACGAGGATGGAAAAGGTGAAAGCATATGGGATATGGTTTCCCATAAACCAGGTATAATAAGGAATGGGGATACTGGTGATATAGCTTGTGATCATTATCATCGTTATAAGGAGGATATACAGATTATGAAGCAATTAAATGTTAATGCATATCGATTCTCAATTTCATGGCCACGTATATTTCCTTCGGGAAGAGGAGAAATTAATGAGAAAGGAGTAGCATTTTATGACAATCTTATTAATGAACTCTTAAAAAATGAGATTGAGCCGGTTGTTACTTTATATCACTGGGATCTCCCCTTAGCACTTCATAAAATTGGTAGTTGGGAAAACCGTGATGTTATTGAAGCTTATGTGGAATATACAAAATTTATGTTTGATCACTATGGTGATCGCGTAAAAAAATGGATAACATTCAATGAACCCGAAGTTTTTACAGTAATGTTTTATGGAGCAGGTCTTTTTACAGGAAAAAGTAATATTAAAGGAGGGTATATCGCCTCTACAAATGTTAATGTGGCTCATGCAAAAGCTGTAGATGCTTATCGTAATTCAAAAAATTCAGATGGAAGAATTGGAATTACTTTGAACCTGTCTCATGTATATCCTCAATCTAATTCAACCTTAGATGCAAAAGCTGCAAAATTTATTGATGGGATATATAATAGATGGTATTTGGACCCTATTTTTAGAGCAGAATATCCTAAAGATATTTTAGATTATCTTAAAGAAAGATACAATTTTCCCCCAATCTCAGAAAATGATCTCAAATTATTAAAAGCTAATCCTATTGATTTTTTAGGTGTTAATAATTATTCTTGTACTCGGACTGCTGCAAAAAAACCAGAAGATCTTTCAAGCATAAGTAAGTTGATTAATCGAAGAAGGATCAAGGGACATGAGTACTCTCAATATGGTTGGGAAGTGTCACCTGAAGGCTTTTATGATTTATTAGTTAGGATAGATAAAGATTACAATCACCCTCCTATTTATATTACAGAAAACGGAATGGCTGGTAAAGATGATATTATTGAAAATGGAATAGTCCAAGATGAGGATCGATTGAATTATTTAAAACAATACTTTGAAAATGCTCATAGAGCAATCAAAGATGGAGTGGATCTAAAAGGGTATTTTATCTGGTCATTATTGGACAATTTTGAATGGGTTGCAGGATATTCTATACGCTTTGGACTAATTCGGGTGAATTATGAAACCCAAGAGCGATTATGGAAAAAAAGTGCTCAATGGTATCGCGATGTGATAGCTGAAAATGGTTTTGAAACCCTTTGAAGATTTTAATTATCAATATAATTTTTTATCTTCAATTTTTTTAGGGTATGGTATTTTTGGAGGTAAATCATGGTATTTACTTACAAACAATAAGAACTTTTTTACATTTTTCCAGAATGATTTGTCAAGAAACCAGGGATCTGGTAAAGAAAATAAACGACTTGCTATGATACCCATAATTGCATTTCCTATTGGATTTACATGTAATCCATCTAACATAATTTTAGCGTAATTTTTTGGATCATTCTCATAAAAAGGCGAAAAATATTTATATTGGTCAATCAATGGAATTTTCATCTCTTTTGATAAATTCCTGTTTATTTCTACAATTTCGGGAAAACACTGAAAAACTTTACCCATATCATGATATAAAAGGCAATAATATGTTTGAAGTACAGGTATAGCCTTCGCTTCTTTAATTTTTTCAATTGTTATGGCTAAAAATTCTTGATATTCTTCAGAAGTTAATCCCTTCCATGTATCATTACCACCAATTGTGACAATAACAAGATTAGGTTTAAATGAGAGTACATCCCTGTCAATTCTTTTTAAAAGATCTTTTGAGGTTTCTCCACCAATACCGGAATTGATTGTTGTTATATGTCTACCAATCCACTCTCTCATTGCACTGGAGAGCCAGGAAAACCAATTAAAACGTCCTAATGAATGCCAATGAAGTTCAGTATTACTCGATCCAAATGCGATAACTCGTATAGGAATTTGGGGATTATGCTTCCATGTATTAATTAATTCTTCTAACATCTCTAAAAAATCACATCAAAATTAAAATAAGAATTAGTATATGCTAAATTATTGAAAATTTTAAAAAATTTAAGGTTTTCCAGAGAAATTTCTTAGCTAGTACAAGCTATACATGAAATTAATTATAGGAAAATAAAAAAAAAAGGAAATTATTGTATGGATTTCGTAATTTAAAAGCATTTATTCAAGAAGATCTGCTCCAAGTTCCATTGCGAGGCCTAAAACCTCACCATATGCAATTGCATCTTGAAGATTTCCTTCAATGACAAGATCTCCTGACATATATGCGCTAGTTGAATCAATGTCACCTGAAGCTAACCCTGCCCAGGTAGCTTGAGATGCTTTCATAGTAACACTTGCTTCATCACTTACACCTTCTCCATAATCTACTGCTCCATCTCCAAAACTTACCCAGTATTTATAATCGATATCAGTTACTTCCATTTGAACAATTAACTTGTCCATGTCTTCTAGTTCTTCTTTTAACTCATCATTTTCTTGTCCAAGTTGCTTCATAAATTCATACATCTTAAGAGCATCAGAAGGTTCACCTGGACCTTTCTCTCTCATTTCTTTTAATTCTTTTATTAAACTATCATCAACCATTTTATTAATCAACCTATATTTTTTTTTAAAAAAAAATTAGTGATAGAATGCAATGTCATTTAGTTTTAAAGTTTTATTTTAAATTATGCATGGGTGAAAAATGGGTGATTATACTAGGGGAGGATTTCATTTGATAAATTCATCTTAAACAGCAATTTTTGTATTTTTTTCCACTCCCACAAGGACATGGTGAATTACGACCAATTTTTTTGGCTTTAATCTGATTTAATGAAGTAATTTTATTATCGTGTTTTATTTTATCAGCTATCAATCTAAAGCGAGGTAGAGTGTTAGCATAAAACTTTTTCCATCCTTTACACAAGATACTTAATTCTTTTGAGGAATTATTAATATTCGTTCGAAATTTTTGACAATCTCCATGGCATATGTTAAGGAACGGGCAAATATTACATCTTTTATTCCATTCTGCCTTTTGAGCGCCAAAAGTACGATATTTCGGAGAATCTAAAAAATCATCCCATTTATTTGTTTTTACATTTCCTAACAGAAGATCCTTTTGTACGAAAAAATCACATGGATAAACGCTACCGTCATATTCTACCACGAAATATTGGCAACAATTATTTCCCATATAGCAAACACTATAAGTTCCATATACTAAATAGTTTAGAATTGAATCAAATAGCCGAATAGAAACTTTATTTATATCAGCTTTTATCCATTCTTCAAATAATTCGCAAAGAAAATCTCCCCATTCATCTCCAGTAATAGAATATGGTTCAAGATTACCATTTTCATCAAATTCAACACAGGGGATGTATTGATGATAATAAAATTCATTTTCTTTCAAATAATGATAGATCTCAGAAGCTTTCCTAACGGTTTCGTGATTAACCAAAGTGAGTATATTGAATTCAACTTTAAATTTTCGTAAACGTTCTATTCCGCTCATGACTAAAGTGTGTGTAGGTTTTTGATTAATTGTCTTTCTGTAAAAATCATGAAGGAGTGGCGGTCCGTCAAGACTTACACCAATAAGAAATCTATATTCTGCAAAAAATTTGGCCAACTCGTCGTTAATTAGAGTTCCATTTGTTTGAAGCCCATTACTTATCACTGCTCCTGGGGGTGCATATTTAGTTTGAAGTTCTACAACCTTTTTCCAAAAATTAAGTCCTAATAATGTGGGTTCGCCTCCTTGCCAACCAAATGCATATTGATTGTTTTGATCTGTTTGCATATAACTCGCAATCATTGATTCTAATGTATTATCTGACATTCTAGGTTTGGATTCTACACTATTGAGATGATCAATATAAAAACAATATTCACATCTAAGATTACAATCAGCTGAGACTGGTTTTATCAGTAATGAAAAAGATTTCATTTCTATTTTTATTGTATACTACTTCAGTTTTAAATTATTTTCCCTTGAATTTAACCAATTTAGTCATATTTCTAAGCAATGGAATGTAATTTTTTGGAAGATTTTTTTCAAATATTGGTAATAGTAAATCTTCATCGATTTCAGTGGTTCCATTCTTTTTAATCTCTTGTTCTATTTGTAAAATACTCTGTTTTTGGAACTGAGAGGGAATGAATCCCATTATAAGAGAATACATACTTTTTCCTTTGTTAATCCATAAAATTTCAGTATTTCCAACCATATCTTTCATTCCTGAGCGAGTTTCAATTAAATCTAAATGATCTTTTGTAACTTCACCTTCATAAGGAATCCCAAGACGTTCGAATTGTTCGAGTGGGGAATCATTTTTCTTCATTTCTTCAATCAATGCCCTAATCATCCTTTTCTCAATTTCAGAATCAATTAACGGTTTTTCTTGGTTGGGATCATTTTGAAGATCAAAAAGTAAACTACCAAAAACATAAGGATTTATATATCGAAGTCTTGAATTTGTTCGTAAAAGCTTAATTCCTTTTGTGAAAGGAAAAGGATCAGCTAATGTTATTGTTTTTAGTTCATTGTTAGAAAAAAATCCACGCATGTGGGTTGGTAAAAGTGTATATTCATAAAGCGGTTGATTTAAAAAATTTGCAGGTCCTCTCATATATACATATCGCCCATCCGTAACGTTTACATGAGCCCCATGGGTCCCAAATAATAAAAATTCCCTTACTTTTTCATCCATATTGATAACATTTTTTAAAACCTTGCCCTGCATATCTTTTGTACGTTTTATTTCAAAGAACTCGAGAATTGTAGGTACTATATCAGTAGTTTGCACAAGAGCACTTCTCCTTTCATTTTTTTTACCTGATCTTGGATCCCAGATGAACAATGGTATATGAGCTATCTCATTATATATAGGTTGCACTCCTTTTGCCCACCAATCTTTTTCTCCCAATAGAAAACCATGATCTGTAGTAACTATAAGCATGGTATCTTTCCACATATCTTTCTCATCCATTAAATCGAGAATCTTACCGAGATAAGCATCACACATACTAACAGAGGCAGCATATTCCTTTCTAATATGTTCCACTTGCTCTTCTGTTTCTGTTACTATCCCATAGTTTGGCCAATCGAAATGAGGACCATCATATTCATGCTTGTATAAATCTTTATATTTTTGTTGCGTAAAGAAGGGCTCGTGAGGATCAAAAGTTTCGATATGTAGGAACCAGTTATCTTCCACATAATTCTTATTAATGAACTCCAATGCAAGTTTAAAGGTTACTGCCTGAGGTTGGTCTTCTTCTTTTTGCATGTATTTTCTATTTACCCAATCCTGACGCCAATGGGGCCAGTTTTGTCGCATATTTGGTACGGTCTCAGGAATGTCAGGATCTCTTACTTCCCCTTTCCAAGCATCTCCTTCATGACCTCGGACAATTTCCCATGTATTAAACCTATTATGGTATGTTAAACCTCCATCCTCCCAATAATGGTAATGATCGCTTACAAGATGGGAATATATACCGTTATTCTTTAAAATCTCAGGCATTGAATCATCAAATGGTTCTAATGGGCCCCAACTCCTGTGTAAAAAGTTATGCCTTCCAGTATGAAGTTCTCTTCTAGCAGGAATACACATTAAACTCCCAGAATAACAATTATCAAATATTACTGTTTTTTCTGCCAATCTTTTAAAATTTGGGGCATGAACCCACGTATTCCCATAAGGAGGTAAATAACGCCTATTTAAGGTATCAAACAGAATGAATATTACTTTCATGTTTTTCTCCAAAAAAATTTGTAATTAGAAATGATTAACTTATTTTAATCTTATATTTTAATAGAAATAATTTGATTTATTAAGATTTTTAATTTTTAGCTGATTTTCAAGCTTAATAAAATTTGCTAATTTAACAATGTTTAAGTATGCTATTGTAAAAAAAGTCTCAAAGACTTTTCAGTATGGTTTGACTTCATCTAAATTAGGAAAACCAGAATATAATAAAGCCCTTATTCAGCACTCAAATTATGTTGAAGCTTTAAAGCAAAGTGGACTGAAGGTTAGAACTTTAGAAATAGATAATAGATTCCCAGACTCAACGTTTGTTGAAGATACAGCAGTTATTAATGAAGATTTAGCTGTAATTGCAAATTTAGGCGCAGATAGTAGGAAAGGTGAAGAAATAGAAATAAAGAAAGTTTTAGATGAGTTTTATGATACTATTGAATCTATAGTAAAACCGGGAACTTTAGATGGTGGTGATGTGCTTAGAGTTGAGGATCAATATTTTATAGGGATTTCCCAGCGAACTAATAAAGCGGGAGCATTACAATTGAAAGAACTCCTGGGTAAATATGGATATGCTTGTTCGTTAGTTAAGCTAAAAAAAGTACTGCACCTAAAGACAGGAATCGCTTACATTGGAGACAATAATTTGGTAATCTCTGGAGAATTTATTGATAATCCACTTTTTCATGAATATGACTTACTCAAAGTCGATCAAGATGAGAGTTATGCTGCTAATTGCATAAGAGTGAATGATTATGTATTAGTAGCTCAAGGCTATAAAAAGTTAGCAGAATCAATTTCTAATCTTGGATATCCCCTATTTAAACTAGATATGAGTGAATTTAGAAAGATGGATGGCGGACTTTCCTGTCTTTCTTTAAGATTTTAGAATTTGTTGGAGTATCATAAAAATTTGAATTAAATTCTCCAAATCAAATAACATAGCAAATTTCATTAATAAAATAAATTTATAAATCTCAATGTCAGTAAATAAAGATAAATTAGATCCAAAGAAGGCATATGAGAGGGCATTATATTATGGATGCGGTTATTCTTTAGATGATTTAACAAAACCTAAAATTGCTATTGTAAATTCATGGAATGAAATTAATCCGGGGCATATTCACTTACGGAAATTGGCTGAATTTGTTAAGAACGGAGTTAGAGAAGAGGGCGGTACCCCTATGGAATTTAATACTATAGCTTCATGTGATGGTATCGCTAATTCAGGGAATTTTTCTAAATTTATTCTACCCTCAAGAGAGGTGATAGCAGCTTCAATTGAATGTACAGTTAGGGCTTATGGCTTCGATGGCATGGTATTGTTGTGTTCTTGTGATAAAATTATTCCAGGGATGCTTTTAGCAGCAGCAAGATGTAATATTCCTTCTGTATTTTTAACTGGAGGCATAATGGAAGCAAAATTTTTCCAAAATGGACCTCTTAAAGGAAAGACTTACGTAACTTCTGATGTTAAAGAAGCAATTGGTCAATATCTGGCAGGCAACTTAACTAGAGATGAGTTATTTCTTATAGAATCTCAAACATGTTGTTCTCCAGGAGCATGTAATATGATGGGTACTGCCAACACAATGGCATGTATTGTAGAAGCTATGGGCCTTTCATTACCAGGTTGTGCGACTATGAGTGCTATCAGTAAGGACCGAGAAAATCTATCAAGAGAAACTGGTAAAATTATTATGAGATTAGTTGAGAGAGATGTAAAGGCATTAGATCTCATCACTCCTAGCTCGATCGAAAATGCTATTAAAGTAGCTCTATCTTTCGGAGGTTCTACGAATATGGTTTTACATATGTGTGCATTATCTCATGAGATTGGAAGTTGCATGAAT
>JAHQWY010000108.1 GCA_029856445.1 Promethearchaeia archaeon | reverse complement strand
TATACATGGTTTAATAGATGGATTCCTTGCTGAGCTGCTATATCAGGTTGCTTATTATCAAGAGATATATTTTGAATGGTGCTTGATTGTAGCTATTTTAGGTTTCTTGATGGGACTATATAAATATAAGCCATTGAAATACCATGAGGGAATAAAAGTTTATAATACCTTTCTAATATTAGTAATAAATTCTTTCATCCTCACAGGAATCATAATTTTCTTTCATTTACTATTTTATCCTAGACAATTTACATTTGAAGCATTAATAACCAATTATGGTTTTAAGTTCTTTTTCCAAGCTCTTATATCCATAGTGTTCATAATTCCGATACTATTAGTAGTTTATGATAAAATTTTTGCTACTGAAGAAAAACAGTTATATTATATGATACTGACTCATCATCCGGTTTCTGCTAGTGATCATACATTTTATCTTAAATTTGGAAGAACTAAAATCTATTTTTGTTCGAGATGTTCTGGGGTAATACTTGGTGGATTGAGTACAATGTTCACGCTCTACTTAATCGGGTTAATATGGAATACAGAATTAAGTGGTGAAATTGCCCTTCTTTTAATTATAATTCTACCAATACCAGGAATCATTGACTGGGGTACTCAAAGATTATTATTAAGAAAGAGTACAACTGAATCACGCTTATTCACGGGATTTATTATTGGTGCAGCACTTCATATTATGAGTTTTACCTATGAGTATTATTTCTATACTTTGTTAATCCTTGTGATATATTTTTCTGTCTTTGGTGCTTTAGTCTATTTTGGACACAAAAAAGAAATGAAATTATTAAGGTTGAAAGAATATCCATATATCTCGGAAGAAGACACTGAAGAATTTTGAATAAACAAACTATATTTTAATTAAAAAAGATTAGATCGCTTATTGACTATGCAAAATATTATTTTTATACATGGACTTGAAAGTTCAGGACGAGGCTTTAAAGGTAGATTCTTTAAAACTATATTTCCAGATATTCTTACTCCAGATTTTAAAGAGTTTGATCCTAATATTAAAATGTATGATTTATTAGGAGCACGTATGGATGAGTTAAATTCAATTTTAGAAAAAAAAAAAAAATGGGTTCTAATTGGCTCTAGTTTCGGGGGATTAATGGGGACGGTATATACTCTAAAAAACCCAGATAACGTTATACGTCTAATATTATTGGCCCCTTTCTTAGTATCACGTAAACTTAAACCTTCTTTTTATAAAGCTGTGGACGTCCCCGTAACCATTTTTCATGGAGAAAAAGATAATGTCGTTCGATATAAACCTTCTCTTGAGAGAGCCAAAATGTTTTTTCCTAATTTAGAATTTAATCTTGTCGATGACGATCATTTCCTTCACAAGACTGTTAAATCTATAAATTGGAAAGAATTGATTCCAAATACTTGAATTTTTCCTAAGATCCGATTTAATTTGTTTTCTCAACTTTTTTTTCGTAATTTCTCATAAAAATTGGACTCCATTTTTTTTAAAATCAATAATTAATGTCTAAAATTTAAGAGAAAATTAAATTTAAATGTGTATAAAAAATGGATTGGAGAAATATTGTAGACACTATCTATTTATGGTATAATGAGTTTATTGAATGGTATTCAGTTCAACCAATTTATGGACAAATATTATCAATTGTAGGGATTATAGCATTGTTGGCTTTAGCAGTCACACTTATATATTATGTAATAAAAGGAATCGCCTATTTAATATATTATACCCTTAAGGGGATTTATTATCTCCTTAAGGGTATCGGCTTGGGGTTTTTTAAATTATGTGAAGGTTTTTATAATTTAGTTTCAGGAAAATATAAAACCAAAAAACAAACAGAAGATACCATCCTTCTCGTTGAAGATCAGATCAATAACATTAATAATACCGTATTATACTGTACTGAATGTGGAAAAAGATTTTCTGAAAATATGATAAAAAAAATATTTTCAATTGGAAATGTTTTTTGTGTTAACTGTGGAAAAGAATTTAACCTATTAGATTTCCAAAACCATATAACTCTAACTCACTAATATTTTACCATTTTTCTAGTCAAAAAAATTTAAAGTAATTGAATAAAAATATAATTATTAAGGTGTAGTTTAAAAGTATGGCAAAGATATATATTTGTAGGGAGTGTGGCTATGAGTTTCCAACGGAACTCTCTGCTTTAATTGAACAAAATATTCAAGTATATTGCGAGAAATGTGGTTCTCCTTTTGTATTGGAAGGTGTGAAATTTAAACCCGCTGAAACACCGGTTACTAGAAAATTTAGACCTTCTATAGTTATCTCTGAGAAAGATTCTTCTAAATTGGATAATATTATTCAATCTTTAAATAAAATATCATTCCTCCCAATATTCATTGTCACAATTATCTCTTTTGGTTTGACTGCGTTAATTGCGTTTAATTTAGAAAATTGGATTTCAATCCTTATTAATCAGTTATTCCTTGGATTTATTGGTTTATTTTTGTTAATATATGATAGAGCTTATATTGCTCCAAGAATCAAGGAAAAAAAATATAATGAAATATTTCTTGACTCTTTTTGTTGGGGAATCTTAGGTTGTATTCTATATGGAACGGGAGTAATTATCCTTATCAATGGTATTTTAATATTTATTTATGTTGTCACTGATCGACGGAATAAAGATCTTAAAGTCTATCATTATGGTTTATTAGCAAAAAATTCGCTTAATTATCTCTCTACCAAAGCAGGATTTCTGATCATACTTATAGCTATCTATACAGCTTATTTAGATAAAATATATATTGGAACACATGACTATGAAATAATAACCAAACTTGGCGACACTACTATTAGGATCCCTGTAATGGTGATAATCTTCTTAAGTTTGCTACTCATTGCAATTATAGCTTTAATTTTAGATAATAGATCAAAATCAGATATTAAATCTAAGTTAAAGTTCGAACTAGGAGATTCAATTAAATTGTTTATAATAGGGGTATTGGGGACTATTTTTTATGCCTCAGGGATTTTTATTTTGTTAAAAGCGATTCTTATATTTTTTCTTTCTGTTGGAAAACCATCAGGTGAAATTCAAATGCCCTCCACAGAAGAAAGACCCGTTTATTCTCCGCCAGTTCATATACGAGATAAGCCACAGCTAACCTTAGACGAAGATATTGAAAAGAAGGAACCGAAAGAACCTATAATTGAACCAACTCCAATAACAACCATACCAAAAGAAAAAGAAACAGTAACAGAAAAGCAAATAAGAATTAAAGAAGAGTTAAGCAAGGTTGAAGAATTAGAGGAAATTCTTGTTAAGGAGGATAAGGAAAGAAAAGAAGAGGAAATTGAATTAAGACTTCATGAATCTCTTCTACCTGTAAAAGATGAAAAGGATAAAAAGCTAGTAAAAGAATATTTCTCAAAAATATTTGCTGTATTGTCCAAAGACCTAAGACAGCAGATTTCTAATTTAAAAATCTCTAAAAAGGAAAAGAGAGAGTTATTGGAGGAGCTTGCATTCCTAAATAAAGAAGAACAGGTCAAATATGTCGAAGCTATAGTCGATTTATATAAAGAAATTCCTAAAAAACTAATAGAAAGAATTCGCAAACTCCCTAATGTCAAACCAAAGTATATTAATAACCTTATTGATCAATTAAAATTCATGGATGCTCAAGAACGAATTAAATTTGTTCAATTCTTAGAGGAAAACGCCTAAAAATGTCACTCGAAAGAAGAAGAGAAGTCAAAAAACAAAAGGAAAAAGATATTTTAGAGGATAGTTCATTTAGGCGTTTGGATTTTAAACCGTTAAGAGAAGAAATAGATATAGAGGAACAAACACCAAAAGAAGATACAATTGTTGAGGAATTAACAGAAATCGAAAAAGATGTTTTAGATATTGCAAAAAATATACTTAAATTAAAACGTTATGATGCTGAATTTGAGATTGAATCTGAATCCCAAATACAAAAATATCCAATTATTGAGAAATTGTATGCTAAATGTATTGCAAAATTGTCATATAAAAAAGGATATAGTAAGGAGGAAATTTTTCTTACCATGAGGGCTTTAGAAGAAAAGAATTGGATTGTAACCAATGAAAGACGCACAAAATTAGAGATACTCACAAATGAAAAACTTGAAAAAATATTAGATTTCATTAAAAACAACCCAGGAATCCATGCTAGAGATGATAAAATTGAGAAAGAATTAAATATCACCAGAACTCCCTTTCTTAAACACATAATGACTCTCGAAAGATTCGAACTTATAAGATCTAAGAAAATTGGAAAATCGCTTCATTACTTTTTAGCTGATGTGCCAGAAGATTACGACAAACTTAAAATTATCTTTTTAAATCCCTTAATTCCTAGTATATTAGAAGAAATTTTTAAGGATGAAGCAGTAACAATTTCAAATATTGGAGAAAATCTCGATATTTATTCAGGAACGATTTTGTATCATATAAACAAATTAAAAGATCTAAATTTAGTAAAATCTGCTAAAAGTCAATCTGGTAAAAAGATTTTTCTTGTAAATATAGAATTGTTAAAAAAATATAACGAATTTTTCAAAGAACCAGATTTTAGTAGATTATTACAAGGACTTTAAAAAATTTATTAAATTTTTGGAAGACTATTCATTAGAATTTTTATCGCATTATCAATTCCATTTTCCATGTCTGGGTGGATTTCTTTAGAATGGAGTAAATCGTATTTTGAATGTCCAGGTAAATCAGTGATTGATAAAATAGAAGCTGTTTTTAAATTATATAGCTTACCTAATAAGAATAAAATGGATGATTCCATATCGATACCTTGAATGTTGATTGACTGCAGTGCTCTGATAAAATTTAAGCTTTCACAGAATAGTGCATCGGTAGTCCATAAATCCCCTGTAATCACTTTATTTGGGAGAAGAACATTTCCGGAATCCAATAATACCTCATTTAAATTTATATTAGGACGCGAAGTGAAAATTGTATGATTGCCAGTAAGAAGATTTTGAAATTTTGTAAATGGATTTGGTATACTTTCAAGATCATTAGCTAAGGAAGGATTTTCTCTTATGTATTGGGGGCTTGTACCATCATCACAATAAGCTAACTTTGGTATTAAGATATTCCCAATGTCAACATTCATATTAGGAGTTTCAATTCCCCCACAAGTATCTACCCTTATTATAAATTTTGTTTTACACCTTCTCAAACATTCCACTGTTATTGCACAGTTCGGAGCTCCAATTAAAGAGCGAATAACACTAACTCTAACCTTGTTCAATTCTCCATTATAAACTCGACCATGGATCCTTTTATTCTGCAATTTTTGTAATATTTTTTTCATCACCATCTTGATAGCAGGGAGGATTACAATTTCATTTACATTTGAAGGACTAGTCTCCAGTAGCATACGCACTATTTTTTCATCCACGCTTATGAATTTTAACCCTACATTTAATAATTCGCTTTTAATTCGATTTAACATTAAAGATCACTTTTTCATTTATTCCAATTAGATCAAACTATCATTTTGATTATATTCTAAAAGTTTAGTACTAATTATTTATATACTTATAAATGTTAAGAATATAATTTAATATCTTAATAAAATACATTTATTTATATAAACTATTGAGAATTTTACGTTTAAAGTGGCTATTTAATGAAAAATCGGTTCATCGTCGATAACAGAATTACTAATGAATTTGTTGAGACCTATACAAAAACAACTTATAGAATCATTGGAAAAAATAAACATAGTTCCATTAAACCTTGTCATTGGTTAGAACAGAGATTAATGACTGGAAGAAATAACCGAAATTGCTATAAGGATATATTTGGAATAAATAGCCATAGATGTTTGCAAAATACTCCTTCATTACCATTTTGTAACCACCAATGTGTATTTTGTTGGCGGGATATAGAGGCTGGATCTTTGGGAAGTGAGTTTAGTGTTGAACCCGATGAACCTAAGGAAATAATTAGTGAAATGTTTCGGCATCATCAAGATATTATACAAAATCATTTACCCTTAAGGCGATATCTTGATAATTATGAAATTATGATTGATATTTTATATTACATGCTAATAAATGGTGAAAGCTCACATACCTTAAATTCTTTAAGGAATAAAATCCATGTATCAAAAAATAAAATTGAACGAGCAACAAATCTTTTAAAAAATCAAAATTTCATTACACCAATAAGCCATCAAGTCACTGGATTTAAATTAGATGATGATATTCGACGTTGTATTAATTCAAGAGAAGAAATAGAGGTTTTAATAAACCGAGCATTAACAACTCCAGATGAGATTATGCAAGCTCATAGTGAGGCAATGATACCTAATCATGCTGCAATATCTCTTGATGGAGAGCCATTACTATATCCAAAAATGTCTGAATTTGTACAAGAATTTAAAAATCGTAGTATGACTACATTTATAGTGAGTAATGGTACCCTACCAGACAAAATTAACGATTTGAAACCTTTGCCAAGTCAATTATATATTACTTTACCTGCACCAAATGAGCAAATATATAAACAGGTGTGTAGACCGATGGTTAAAAATGGTTGGAAGAAAATAAATGAGAGTTTAGAGCTACTGAATTCATTATCGTGCAGAACTCTAATAAGGTTGACAGCTATTAAAAATGTAAATATTAATAACACATATATAGAAAATTATAAAAATATTCTTAAGAAAGCTAATCCGAATTTTTTTGAGATAAAAGGATTTACACTACAAGCCAAAGCTTTATCAATAAAAGATCGATTAAAAAGCAATAAAGAATTGCATTATTATTTTCCTGATTACGATTTTTTAGAGGATTTTGCTCTAAGGTTTGAGGAAATTAGTGGATTCCCTATAATATATAAAAATAGAGCAAGCAGAGACTTTTTATTTGCTGTAAATTGGGATAAAGATAAGGATCCAAAAATTACTAAATTATAGATGTAATTTAAAGGAAAAATTACTCAATAATTCATAATAAACTCTTAGAAAATAAAAAAATTCATATGGATCCGATTCATATTCCTCTTGAAATGTATGTTGTTTGTTTAGATCTAGAAGGAGTACTTACTCCTGAGATATGGGAGGCTGTTGCTGCTGCTTTCAAAATTGAAAAACTGAAATTAACTACTAGAGATATTCCAGATTATGATGACCTCATGAAACAGAGGTTAAAAATTCTTGAAAAAAATAATATTTCGTTAAAGGATATTCAGAAAATAATTGCAGAGATTAATCTTTTACCAGGAGCTTTGGATTTTTTAAATTGGCTTAGATCAAATACTCAAGTACTGATTGCAACAGGTAGTTTTATTGAATTTATTCAACCTTTAGCAAAAAAACTGAATTATCCATTGATTTTTTGTAATAATCTTGAAATAGACAATAAAGGTATGATAATTAATTATAGTCTAAGGCTTAAAAATATGAAAAAGAAAACTGTAAAGGCACTTAAAAAACTTAATTATAAGGTAATAGCAGTTGGTGATTCTTATAATGATATTAGAATGTTAAAAGAAGCTGATTTTGGAATCTTATTTAGGCCCTCCGCCAATATAATGAATGAATTTCCACAATTTCCAGTTTTTACTGAATATTCAGAACTGAAAAATCATATCTCTAATCACCTAAAAGTAAAATAATTATGCATTTTTCTCAAAATTGCGTTGAATAGCAAGTTTCAATTCTTTTAAATTAATTCTTTTTAACGCCGAAAATTCCAAATAAGGGATTTCGACGCTATTTTCATAATCATATTTACTAATTGGAATTAAATTAATATTATATTCCTTAGTAGTACGTAGAAATAGGTTTATAATCTTTTTTTTATCAAAAATAGAGACTTTATCAATCTTATTTATAATAATTAAAATCGGGATTTTATACTCATTTAAAAAATAAATTAGTTCAAAACTTAATGGAATTGTACGCTTATCCTTGATGAAGTATTTATTTAATTCATCCTCAATTCTTAAAATATTGAGTACGACCAAACCAAAAAAATAGTCTTCATAATGCTTTTCAATGTGGATAACAATTTGTTTCTTGATATGCTCTTCTCGTCTATGACTTGAATGTTTTGTGTACCCAAAACCAGGAAGGTCGACTATTTTATAAGGTAAATTGTTTTGAGTTATTGGTTTTATCAGTAGAGTACTACCGGGAGATTTACCAATTCTACCCTTAAACACCTTAGGATTTGGCAACAATAATTTTGTAATAGAGCTTTTGCCAGCGTTTGAATTCCCAATAATTAATAATGAAGGTTTTTTATTCATTTTCTTTCAATATATTAAGATTTATAAACATTCAGATATCAATAAAGTCGTCCCTAAGAAAATCTTTGAACATTTTCTTCTTTTCTTCTTCCTTTATAATTGGACGAGTGCTTATTGGTTCTCCCGATACTTTTAACATTTCTTTTAAGTAGTCCACATTCACATTTATTTTAAACTTCCCATCTTTCAAAAATCTTACAACTTGTCTATTATTCAAACTCAAACGTAAGATATAACCTAAACCAAAATAAAATTGGTGCTCAGGGATGGGATCAATAGGTGATTTACTTGTCACCTCTTTTAAAACATCATACAGCAGCATTTTTGAAGCTATATGATCCTCAACATTAAAAACTAGATAGTAGAGAGCATGATACCAGATTTTATCACGTCTAGTTTTAATATATTCCAAAAATTCTTCTGGAGTAATGACTTCTTCTTCAACTTCTCTTCGCTTTAAGAGCTCTTGCTTGATCCGATCCTCTAATTCCTTAGAAACCTCTTGAGATGGAGAAATCTCAGCCTCTCCTTCAGTAATATCCTGTATTTCCTCTTGTTTAACAGAATCAATCGCATCCTGCATATCTTTTAATTCCTCAAAATCGATTTCATCCATATCTGAAAAATCAGTAACCATTGCCTCCTTAAGCTCTTTTTCTTCCTGTAACTCAATTATAATTTCTTCCTCAGTTAAATCTTTATCTAATGCTCCAATAATCGGTGCTTCTTCACTTTCTTTAACTTTAGCGATAGCATCCTGTATTTCTTGAAGTTCTTCCATATCTAAATCCTCTAAATCAGAAAAATCAGTTTCTAAAGCTTTCATTTCTTCTAGATAGACTTTAAGGTCGTCATCTTCTGATTCAAGCTCTTCTTCTACAGGACTATCACTTTCTTCTAGTTTTTTATCGTTCATTTTCAAATGAGGAGTAAATAATTTTATTTGTTGATCCTTGTTTATTTAAAATATTGCCATTCGTATAATTAAAATTGTTCTAAATATTTATTCACTTTAGTATGGGAAAAATTAACTTAGAAAAATATAAGGGAATTATTTTTGATCTTGATGGGGTAATTTACAATATTTCTGAAGCAATAGAAAAAGCTGTTGACGATTCAGTAGAAAAGTATGAAATGAATGTAAATACAGACGAAATTATGGAAGAACTCGCTCATTTAATTGAAGAAATACAAAATTACCCCGTCCCTAAGATTATACTTAATTCATATGATTTGTTACAAGTACAGTTTTTAGAAGGATTAAGTTATTTTAAGAAACTACGTATTGCTATCTTTTTATTTAACCAATTCAATAAATATAAAGATGCAGAATCTTCGATTTATGATGGAATCGATAATTTGATAAAAAAAATGCATGACAAAAAATTAAGATTAGCAATTTTAACAAACAATAAAAGTCAATATGCTCAAGAAGTGCTTGAAAAATTCAATTTGACTAAATTTTTCGATACTATTGTAGGGTTTAATGAAGTTTCAGAGGTTAAACCTAGCCCAGAAGGAATATTTAAAATCTTAGATAAATGGAAAATAAAACCATCAGAAGCAATTTTCATAGGTGACATGACAACAGATATAGATGCGGGAAAATCCGCTAAGGTAAAAATGATATGTGTCGCTTCTGGTCT
>JAHQWY010000107.1 GCA_029856445.1 Promethearchaeia archaeon | reverse complement strand
ACAATTTGTTTTATCTTATCTTTAAGCTTATTCATATCCATTTTTTGCATCAATCTTAATCAATTTTATATGTTAAATATTTATGATCTTAAGATTTATAATTTGTTGCTTAATTTCAGTAAATGTTGTGATTAAATTCTATTTTGATATTAAAGTGGATAATTATAAATGAATGTCATATCAAAAAGTTTAGATTTTTTTCAAGAATCTGTAATTAGAGAAATGACAAGGAAAGCTATTAAAAATAATGCAATCAACCTCTCTCAGGGAATGCCTGATTTTTCTCCCCCTTTAGAACTTATAAAAGGTATAGAAAAAGGAATAGAGGAAGATGAACATCAATATTCTGTAACTTATGGTCGAGTTGATTTAAGAGAGAAAATAGCAAAAAAACTTCAAGAATATAACAAAGTAATAGTTAATCCTTATGATGAACTTACAATCACCTGTGGTGCAAGTGAAGCAATTGCTTCAAGTATTCTTGCAATTATAAATCCAGGAGATGAAATTTTAATTCTTGAGCCTTGGTATGAAAATTATGTCCCTATATCATATCTAGCTCATGGTAAACCGGTTTTTATCCCCCTCGAAGAAGATACCTATAATGTTGAAGAGGAACGATTAAAAAATAGTATTACTAAAAATACTAAAGCGATAATTATAAATTCACCTCACAACCCCACTGGGAAGGTGTTTTCTTCAGATGAATTCAAGTTTATCTCTGATTTATGTATAGATCACAATATAATTGCAATAACTGATGAGATATATGAATATATTATATTTGATAATCTAGAACATCAAAGTATTGGCAGTATTGATTGTATGTATGATAAGACTATTACAATAAGTGGTTTCAGTAAAACCTTTTCAGTCACAGGATGGAGAATTGGTTATGTAGCAGCATGTAAAGAAATTATGGATGGCATTAGAAAAGTCCATGATTATCTTACTGTTTGTGCTCCCTCTTTATTGCAACATGCATCATTGAATGCATTTAAATTGGATGCTTCATATTTCAGAGACCTTAGGAATAGGTATCAAATAAATAGAGATTATTTTTATAATCAACTGTCTAATTTAGGGATGAAAGTGTTTAAACCCGAAGGAGCATATTATATGTTTGCAAATATTTCTCAATTCGGTAAGAATGATGTAATTTTTGCTGATTTTTTAGTAAAAGATGAGGGCGTTGCGACTGTTCCAGGATCTAGCTTTTACAATAATAATAAAAATAATAAAAATCCTGGATCTGATTATATTAGATTTTCTATTTCACAAAAATTAGAAACATTAAAGCAAGCAATAGAACGAATTAAGAGAAAACTAATTTGAAAATTGAGTGAGTATTCTTATTTTTATTAATTCATATTATTTAATCTCATATGCAGAAGGAGGCAATCAATAAAGAGAAAAAGTATCGAATCATAATATATCATGGTCACCTTCACAAAATTCCTATAGACGAATTTAAAGAAGAATTTCTAATAAAAAAATTGGCTACAAAAGAAGAATCAAATAAATGAGACACTTTCTAAAAATATACAATATCTTTTTATTTTTTGGGAGATCCTTATAGTTAAATTATTTTTATCCCTAAATTGATTATATATGAGTATAAATGAATTGAATAAGAGAGAGATTAATGGAAATCTCTTAAGTCCTTTACCAATTGTTTTAGTAGGCGCAAGAGTTAATAATAAACCAAATTACCTCGTGATAGGATATATTTGTCCTTTTGATTTTGGAAAATGTATTTTCTTTAGTATATATAAGAAGAGATATACTAGGATTGGTATTCATGAGAATATGACATTTAGCGTAAATATACCTTCTGAAGATATGTTAACTGAAACTGATATCTGTGGTAGTAAGTCTGGTCGAGATTTCGATAAATCTTCAATTTTTAACACATTTTATGGGGAATTACAGACAGCTCCCATGATATGTGAATGTCCTGTAAATATAGAGTGTAAAGTAGTTGAAATTCTTGACTATGATCCCAATGAAGGTATTATAGGTGAAGTTATTAGATCATATATAAATCCTTATTGTTTAACTGATGATACACTAGATTGGAGAAAGATTC
This sequence comes from Promethearchaeia archaeon, assembly GCA_029856445.1. Taxonomy (GTDB): domain Archaea; phylum Asgardarchaeota; class Lokiarchaeia; order Sigyniarchaeales; family SOKP01; genus Loki-b32. The sequence goes on along the minus strand of JAHQWY010000107.1, from coordinate 7,866 downwards.
ATCCTATAATATGGGCAACAGGAGGTGATTTTAATTACTATCAACTTGGGGAAAGAATATTTCCAAAAGAAGTTAAAAAGGATTAAATGTAAAAGTTCATTATTTTGGAATGTTGATATCAATGAGGCTTTTTTGAATGAGTGAACAAATTAAATTACTAAAAGGAAGAAGAAGTATAAGAAATTATGAGTCAAAGCCAATTGAGAATGAAATTTTAACTCAAATTCTTGAAACAACGCGTTGGTGTATGAGTGCCAGAAATAGACAGCCATGGACTTTTTATGTCATAAGGAATAAAGACTTAATCCAGAAAATTGCGAAGGAATGTACTACAGGTCCATTTGCTTCAGGAGCTCCTGTATTAATAGCAATTGTTGGGGATAAGGAATTATCACCGAATTGGTATCTTCATGATACTTGTTTTGTTTCTTTACAATTAGCTTTAGCTGCTTGGTCATATGGTATTGGAACATGCTGGATTGGTAGGATAAATAGAGATAATGTAAAAAATCTATTAAATCTTAAAGAAAGCGATGATTTATTGACCATTCTTCCATTAGGGTATCCAAAGGGAGCAATCCCACAACCAAGACCTCGAAAATCCTTAGAAGAGATCGTAAAATATATAGATTAGTTTTAAACTCTCATATTTTTTTCTAATCATTTATTAACTAGCTTTTATTCAAAATTTCTTTGAATAATGAATTATTAATATTTCCCCCACTTATTACGGCTACTACATTTTTATTTTTCAACTTCTTTGTTTTCTCAAGAATATATGCAACAACCGTAGCTCCTGCTCCTTCAACGAGCTGACCTTCTAATTTCCACAGTAGATTGATCGCTTTCTTAACACTTTCCTCATCTACCAACACAATTTCATCTACATATTTTTGTATTATTTCAAAAGTTATGGCATTAGATTCGAGTCCACCTAACAAACCTTCTGCTATAGTATTAAATTCTTGGATATGTACAATTTTACCTGCCCTCCAAGATTCATACATAGTTGAAGCCCCTTGAGTTTGAACACCAATTATTTTGATATTAGGATTTAGTGCTTTGGCGGTAAAAGCTATCCCTGATATTAAACCTCCCCCTCCAATAGGAACAATTATTATATCTACATTTTTAAGTTCCTCGTAGATTTCAAGGGCGATTGTTGCTTGACCTGCTATAATGTTAATATCATTATATGGACTGATGTAGGTGATATTCTCTTTTGCTGATAAAGTCCTTGCTTTCGTCTCAATTTCATCGAAATCTCCTTCTTGAATAATAGTAACATCAAATTGTTTGATTTTATTTAATTTTGTTTCTGATATGTTAATAGGGACTACAATTTTAGCGGGTATTCCTAAATATTTTGCTGCTAAAGCTATTCCTTGAGCATGGTTTCCCGATGAGGCTGTAATTATTCCCTTTGCCTTCTCCTCTGAACTCAATTGTATCATTCGGTTTAAAGCTCCACGAATTTTAAATGCACTAGTGAGTTGTAAATTTTCAAGCTTCAGATAAACATTATTATGGCATAATTCACTGAAATATGTTGAATGAATGAGAGGTGTTTTTCTTATATATTCTTTAATATTAATATAAGCATTTTTTATTGAATCTAAAGAAAATGTGTACATAAAATCAAATTATTTAAGAATGGATTTAATAATAATGATATCACATTGAAAAAATAATCAAATTTATTAGAGTTTAACTGGATCAATAAGTTGGGAGAAAAGAATCATTAATTTGAGGTGTGAAAATAACAATATGTTAGAAAAAGTATGGAATCTTCGTCATTATGTCCAAGATCTTAAAGAAATTGTAGAAGAGATAATAAATCACTTAATATCACTTAAAGATTTGGATAATTCAACTAGAAATATATGGTCATCAGATCTTAAAGAATTCTTTTCTAACAATGTTTCTGCATGGGAAGTTCTAACAACAACCACAGAAGAAGGACCTAATATGAAAAAAATTGATAATTCTAAAAGCTTCTTATATGCTGCTAGAAATCGCTTATCTCAGATAAGAAGTCAAATTAATATTTTTCAGAGTCGACAATCATCAATCCTTATTGAAAAGGTACAAACCGCTTTTGATGAATGTTGGAATGCATTTTGGATTAATTATAATGAGTTATCATCTAATGAAGAGTTTATGAAACCTACTGAAAGAATTATTAAAATCTCTGATATAGAATATCATCTTCCTTGTTCTGTATGTAGTAAAATCGCTGTTAAATTTAGAATTGGATATGGAAGATTAGATGATGAGGAATCGCTGGTATTTAGAGGAATTACTCTTGAAACCTCCTTGAGAGTTGACTTGGCAAAGGTCTTGTTCAAGATTTTAGAGGATGATGACCTTTTAGGGGTTCATAATTTTATGAAAAAATACCATTCACCTGAAGGGGTGGATGCCTATTGTCCTGAATGTGATAAGCTCTATTGTTGGGAGCATTATAATGTAAAAGAAGAATATGATGATGGATTCTATGATTGTACTTATGGTGAATGTCCAAAGGGTCATAAAAGGATGATTGACGATTAATTAATGGATTAGAATAATAAAGTTAAAATTTTTTAATCATTTACATTTACCAAGTAACTAAAAGAATTCTACGAGTCTTTATCATGGATTTTTATGAAGTAGTTAAAACGAGAAGAAGCTCTCGGGTTTATAAGCAGGATATGCCCGAGAAAGAGAAAGTTGACAAAATTTTAAACGCAGCACGGTTAGCACCGACTTGGGCTAACATGCAGGGGGTACACTATATTGTAGTTCAAGAACCAGAGAATGTGAAAGCAATCTGGCAAGCTATAGGCCAAATGCAAAAATTTGCTGAAGCACCTATGTTTATTGTCGGAATTATTTCAGAAAAAGGATCTGGAATGAATTCTAACCGTGAAAAATATTACGGTGTAGATTTTGGCATTTGTTTTGAACATTTAATATTAGCCGCTACTGCTGAAGGTTTAGCAACGTGCTGGATTGGTTGGTTCAATGAACCCAAAGTAAAAGAAATATTAAATATTCCAGATGAGTATAGAGTAATGGGATTAACACCTTTGGGTTATCCTGTAAAACCTAAAGGTGAGATAACAGAACGCAAACCTCTAAAAGAAATAGTACATTATGAAAAATTCTAAAACTAATATTTTTTTATTTTAATTATTGAGTTTGGTTAATTTGAAAGAACGAGAATGCTTCAGGTGTGGAAAAGTACTGGATTTTGATAGTTTTATAAAAAATATCAATCCTAATGAAGTAGAAAAACTAACGATTATTTGGGAAAGTGACTATGTTGAATTTTATTGTTGTCGTTGTTACAGCTTTAAGATTAAATACCAACCTCATGATGATATAAAAGAGTTTTCTTATTATTAACAGCTAAATTTATTGAACAAACTCTATTCTTTTTTGAGTTCTTGAAGTGTTTTTTCTAGAATTTTAATAATCTGTTCCTTATATGTTAGTTGAGTAGGATAATTATAGCTAAATGTCCGCCACTCTGGACGTTTATGACCGATTTTATACTTAACACCTTTCATAGAAGTTGTATAAGTGTTGTCATCAATTTTAGTTGCTATTTGATCCGCTATTATATACCAATGAAATTTCGTTTTTCTAGTAGCTCCTGATTTCCTGGGAGCAGGTGTTATTCTTGTTTTAAGACTATCAAAAGTAAATATCCATTTGTCAGGTGTTATTTTGGTTTCAAACCATTTTCCGTTAGTATAATTCCAAGAATGAGAGTCTCCAACTTTCATTCCTGAATAAATTTTCTTATCGTGAATCTTAACAGTATTATACATTTTTGCTCTTTAATCATAATAATTTTATTAAAATATCATCTATCAAGAAAATAGTGCAGTATAAATACGTTTAAAGACTCAAGATTTTTTGTTTAATTCCGATTTTAAATTATCCTTGAAATTTTTAAAAAGAATGATAAATAAAAAAATTAGATTTATAATTTTAACTTATTTTTGGGTTGTCCACTTATAATTTTGTGGACCCGCAATTAGTAGAAATAATGCAGGGATTAATATTGGTAATCCACCCCACCACGTGAAAATTTCAAGAATTATTCCCCAAAAAAGCATCCATGGAAATCTAAAGCTCCCTATAATGAATACCCAATTAAATAAGAAGTCCCAATCTTTATCAGCACATTTATCAGAAAAGTTTGGTTTAATAATGGCATATGATACTAAAACCGCAATTACACCTCCGATGATCATAAAAATAAAATAACCAATGCCAATCCCAAATAAAAAGGTACCAACCACTGCAGCTCCATAAATTCCCCATATAATATAGATAATTCCACTTAAAATTCCGATAATCCACGCCCATTTCCCCAGTTCAGAAACGAATTTCTCATATTTATACCAATTAGGATTTCCTTCATTAGCGCTTACTTCTGTTGCCATAATAATTATCCTCGTTTTATTAATATATTCTTAATTATTTATATTATATTCTCCTCTTAAATATTTAAAAGGTTTTAAGTTCTTACTGATAAAGATCTTACCATATATTGATTATTAAATGGAAAAAATTAGAGGAGAATTAAAAAAAAAAGACTTAAGATTCAATAATTATGATTTTTATGGATTAGGTTCTAATATTTCTCCTACATAATACAAACCTACTAAGTTACCTCTTCTTTCAAATTTCCGCGAAACTAACAAGATAATTACATGTTCATTTTCATCAAGTAAATTTATATCGACGACGCGTTTTACAGATTGTTCTATTATTTCCTCAGCGTCCAAATGGAAAAAATCAATATTTTCTATATGGACCGGTTGGACGCCCCAAACAAGCCCTAATTCCCGCGCAGTCCTTTTTAAAGGAGTTATTGCTACAATTGGCAATGGGGGACGATATTTAGCTATCATACGGGCTCCATACCCCTGTCTAGTAATTACTAAAATTTTACCCCTAAAATTTAATTCTTGCATTTCTGCTGCTAAAGCATGAATCGCATGTCCCAAGGTTTGTGTATGTGTAAGTCTATCAGAATCAAATTCATCTGGAATCCTACGAGGCATATTTTCAGTGGCGGTTTTAGCAATTTGATTCATATATTGAACAGCATTAATAGGAAACTTACCTACCGCTGTTTCACCTGAGAGCATTACAGCATCACTTCCATCAAAAACAGCATTAAATACATCACTAGCTTCTGCACGAGTAGGGATTGGTGCATTAATCATAGACTCGAGCATTTGAGTTGCAACAATAACCGGTTTTCCTTCCTTATTACATTTGTAAATCATATCTTTTTGTACTAAGGGTACTTTATCAGGGTCAATTTCCACACCTAAATCACCTCGAGCTACCATTATTCCGTCACTTACTTCCAATATCGCATCAAAATTATCTAACGCAATGGGTCTTTCGATTTTAGAAATGAGTTTAATATTATCGTTACCATAGTTTTCAAGTATTCTTTTAACTTGAAGGATATCACTACTGTCTGAGACAAATGAAATAGCCACATATTCTGGATCCAATTCAGCAATAAGTTCTAAATCTTTAACATCTTTTTCTGTAGGAACTCTTTGCTGTAAAACACCCGAAGGTATATTTACACCTTTTTTATTGCTAATGATACCCCCTGCTAAGACTTCTCCTACAATATATTCTTCTGTTTTACTCTTTACTTTAATTTTGATAATCCCATCATTTACAAAAAATACATCTCCAATTCTTACAGACTTTAAAAATCCTTTTAATGGTATAGAGAATTGATCTTGATCTCCTTCAATCTCTTTTTCAAATACTTTTACTTCTTGTCCAATGTTTAGACTATATGCATTCTCATCTTTAAATATTCCAACCCTTATTTTGGGTCCTTGAATATCGGCTAAAATCCCTACATATTCATCAATTCCTCTAATTCTTTTAACTAACTCTCGCTTTTCGTCATATGTTCCATGCGAAAAATTTAAACGAAATATATCGACTCCTGCGTCAATTAGTTTTTTTAACATTTGTTTAGAACTGGATGCTGGCCCAAGAGTACTGACAATTTTAACTGTATTCTCTCTAAGCGTAATTTTGGCTCACTTCCTTGATTTTATTGATTAAATCACATGTTATGTTTTAGGATATAAAAATAATTAATATTATTATTGTGTTTACCCTTAAAAATTATTCATTTTCTACAAGCCTTTCTAGCTTTACTAATTTTTCTCGGAAGTCTTTCCTAGTTGCTTTTAATATTTCAATAGAATTGCTATAATCTGTAGGATTTTTAATTTCTTTCATAGATAATAATTGAGTTCTTAAGGTTTTAGGATAAATAGAGTATTGAATTAACTTTAAATCATTTTTAATGGCAATTTCTTTCGCAAGTTGAACTAAAAGGTCAGAACTGTTATTGGCAAGTGTAATTGTTAAGAAATATCGGACTTTTGGTTGTTGTAAATTATTTTGTATTATGAAAAAATAAAAATTCTTAATTTGCTCACTTATATTATATATAGATTTTACTGGTAAAGTAACAAAACGATTATCAACGAATTCAGCTATAGGTGCTTTCTTTCCTCTAACTTTTTTTATATCTTTTATTACTTTTTTCTCGATAAATAGTTTTAATTCTTTTTCACTGAAGTTTGACATATTTTTTTTATAAGGTTAATATTTTAATTATTTTATTAAAACTTCTTTTGAATTGAAAAATGGATTGTTTTCTTTAAATACTTTAAATATAACGTTCAAAATTTAATTGTGCTACTTATAATACCTCTTATTGTATTTAATCGAAAGGTTTATAAATCTCTTTTTGCTTATTATAGATGGCGCCGACAATACACAATAATTCTCTATTAGAGGATTTAGAGTTATTTAAAACGCATTAATAGCTTTTATGATTAAGGGTTTTATCCGTTTCAAATTTTAGTAGAAATAAAACAAAGATATTGTAAAATTATGTCATTAGTCCCCGCAGTAAAAAAAAATGAAATTTCTGTTCAAAAGTTCATTGACTGGGATAAATCTCGGAATATGTTCTATAACAACATCTATCTTGAGAATTGGAAAATAGTAATAAAAATGCCTCTTATTCCAGATAAAGATTCAGAAGAGGATATTAAAATAAAAAAGTTCAACCTTGAGAAGTATACTTATTTATGCGGTTATTGAAATATAGATTCATTCCTTGGGTTTATCCTTTTTGCCCTTAATATAATTATTCCAACACTTAAAACAGATATATGTAATACCATCTTCTCTTAAAACTAAATCTTTGTTAGAGCGAATCATTCCACAAATACTACATTTTTTCAACATAATTAATAATAATCTCTATAATGATTATTCTTCATGTTTAATTTAAATTATAAATTAAGCAAATTTAATATATGTCTCACCCGTTCTTAATGCCTTGTATTTTTGGAGTTTTTCAGTGGCAGAATCTATTTCTTCTTGAGTCACAAAATATTTTTTGATTCCTAATCTTTTGAGTTCTTCGAGTTTTTGATTAATCCTACTTTTTACACCACTTGAAAGCTTTCTTGCATATTTAACACTTTTTTCTTTAAGGGATGAATCCTTGATTTCAAGTGACTTTAACTCATCAATATATCCTTGTTTATCTAAATTGTCTAATTTGTATTGCAAAAAACTCATACTGTAATCTCGTAATCGAAGTGCTTCACTTACAAGGTGTCCGTGATCTTTAGAATTTCCAGTAAACTTATATAAAAAATCCCAAATGATTATAAAAGTAATTGTCAAAACCAACAAAGTTATATATATTTCTAATGCAGTAATAATTCCAAGGAAAATTGCGAGAAGAAGTAGACTTGTGGTGGTTAAACTTAATATTAACACTACGATTATCTTTAT
>JAHQWY010000106.1 GCA_029856445.1 Promethearchaeia archaeon | reverse complement strand
CTATAAAGAAATCCTACAAACATGCTTATGAAAGGGGTATATTAAAGTTGGAAGGAATGACAAAAGAACGAAAAAAGATGGCATATTTACCACAAGCTGCTGTTCCTTTACCAAATACCGTTGGTACAGCACCAGGAGTCAAAATTAAAGAAAAAGATACGACTATTATTACCCTTCCCGGGGTACCTTCTGAGATGAAATCTATGTTTAGAAATATTATCAACCCGATTTTAAAAGAAAAGAAAGGCAAGTTTATTGAAAAGGGTTTTCTTTTTTCAGGTATCGGAGAAAGTCAAATTGCACAGTATACAAGTGAATTAGAAAAAAAGTATCCTCAATTATGGATAAAAACACACCCGAAATTAGGATTATCTATACTTGTTGAGGTTTCTATTACTGCGTTTAATGTAGAAAATGGAGAAGAACTAATAGATAATGCCTTAAATGAAATTAAGGAGATTATTCTTAACCTAAATGGAGAAATAAAAGAAAGAGATTAAATCAATATATGAAGCCACCTTGCAGGTGGAATTCTCAATAAGCCCCCACATTAATGTGTTTTAGCTTATATCATCAACATCACTAATATCTTGTTATTTCTATATTCTCAACATTCTCCGAAATTCTCACGAGTCCTGGAGTTATTGTATCAAACTTACCTACAATCCAATTTGGAATCCCTCTATTTGAGAGAATGTCGGAAAATTCTTCTACTTTTGAGGAATCAATAGCCATAAGCATACCACCAGCAGTTTCCGAGCATTTACAATCATCAAATGCATAACCTAAATCGTCAGCTAGCCTTTCAGAGTACTTAATTGAAGGAGTAGATTCAATGATAGCAGATAGATTAGAGTTTTGAAGCATCTCTATTATATGCCCTGCAAGACCAAATCCAGTAACATCAGTCATAGCATGGATAAATGAAAAATCATTTAATGAATGAATCGTCTTTACGACATCTTGATTTGAAGTAGTCATAAGTTTTATTGCCAATTTTATTGAGTTTCTCAGTTGCTTCTCAGAATAGTTTTCAAGCATCTCTGGCATATCTTTTAGTATCCTGTATGATGCCATTACAGGCTGCAATCCTATTGGTTTGGTTATTAATAGTTTATCTCCGTTCTTAGCTCCTTGTTTATGAATAATAGCATCTTTTTTAACGAATCCAGAAGCCTCACCACCTATTAAAGGCCATTCAGAATAAATAGTATGACCGCCAACCACTTTAGAGTTAATTTTTTTCTCCATGAAGAATTTAATTCCCTCCAAAATTCCCTCAGCAACTTTCATTGGAGTATTTTTATTAATTGCTAAGAAAACTAACATCCCGGAGATTTCAGGTACATTCATTGCGAATATATCATTAGTAACGTTACAGGCTGCGATTTGTCCCATTATATCTGGTTCGTCAACGATTGGGGTAAAGATATCTAAATTTTTTACTTGAACGATATCAGAATTCGGAACAGGAATAATAGCAGCATCTTCAATGTCTCCCGCTAAACCAGTTCTTTCAAGTAATTCATTTAATTCTGACTGATTAAGCTTACAGCTTCAACCAAAAAGCTGGGTTGATAGAGTTAATCTATATTCTGATTCTTTTTTCATACACCTCAACTTTATAATTTTTGTTGAAATTAAAATAATTCTATTATAACTGATGCTAATCCTATTTTGTTTTTTAGATGAGAAATCACTTGGTTTGCCATAGTTCTTGAAAAATCACTTTCTACCAGTTCCCCTTCATTATATGATACTCCACCAAGTATATATTTATCTAAATGAAGTTCGATATTTTCTAATTTTTGATTCTTTAAAACTATAGGTAATGCATTTTGAAGATTTTCCCCGAAAAGCAAAGCTTTAATATCTTTTTCTAAGTGTTTATAATATAAAAAATCATGTTTTGAGTAGTTAGTGGTAAAGAGTACGTAATTTCTGTCATCTAAATAAAAAACCGAATTAATTTTCTTTACTTTTAGTCTTTTTACCATTTTTTCTGAACACTGATGTTCTCTTAGATTGAAAAATTTGATTAATAATACAATGTGTTTATTTCAATTAAATTCAGGTAATATAATTTCTAACTATTAATTAATCTTTTCGATATTATCTATCGAATATTTCGATAAGTAATTAAGGTATAAATAAATCAATGTGCTTAGTTGTTTTTCTTGTGTTGTTAAATTGATCTTTATAGAAGAGCTCTAGTTTTATTTCGTCTGCGGAAGCGTCAAACAGGTTTTTTTTAAGCTCTTTTTGTTTGTCGACTTTCAAGACATAATTAAACTTAAAAGTAGATCCCGGTTTTAGCTCATTTAATTGTAGGTATTTTGGATAACTCTGTTTTCTTTTAATAACGACATATGTCGGGACTTTTAAAGAAATTTGGAAATCTTTAAAATCCAAACTTGAGGGATTAGTTAATTTAAAATTCAAATAAATCTCATTCGCAATCGTTTTGATGTTTTTAAAAAATAAGACATCTTTAGAATCTGTAAAATCAGAATCTATTTGTTCAAAAGATAATTTATCATTTATTATTTTCGCATTAAGCTTATTTCTGTTAATGAATTTAAGAATAGATTCTTTTAATTGCTCTATGTTTAATTCCAGAAATTTAGAGAGTAAATCTAAGCTTATGGGATTGGAAATTTTCGAGTAATATTTAATCTGACTTAAATACAGTTTATCATTTCCTTTTTGAATGAAACTTTTCAACTGATTTATCATTGTCTCTTTTGATGTGTTTAATTTATTAATATACGGTCTCACATATAAGTTAAATACATTATTATCTTCCAATAATTTCTCCTTACCAAGAATAGTTTCGATTTGTTCATCTGTTTCCTCTATATAATTCTGTATTTCTCGAGTATTCATTTCCAATAATTTTTTACCATCGTTAAACTCATTGGTTTTAATCAAAAAATCTAATTTTGAGGAAAGAGTTTCAAAATTGTCATTTAATTTTTTAATTCCTTCGATACGTTCTGTAATGATCGACTGAATATGTCCCTGAAGGAGTTGAAATCGAAGCTCACTATCAATCCCAGTTATTTCTTCATCATCAGAGATTTCACCTGCTTCTCTACTCTGTAGCATGTAGTCGATTAAATCATCTTTTATTGTCTTAAATTGTCTATCTAAATCAATTAAATATTCCTGAATTTCAATTTTTATTGAAACCCATTTGCTTAATAAATCTTTGAAGATTTCATCAAATTCTACGTTATTTATTATTAATTCTCTTATTTCTCCATCTAACTTGAATAATTTTTTCCTTATTTGAGTTATGTAATTGAGGGTTTCATTTTCACCATTCCTTACATTCATCTCAAGTTGATTATCTTTAATATAATCAAATTCAGCTTTTAGAATGCTTATACGATTATCTAATAGCTTGATTTCTTGATGTAAATTAGAAACAAACTCTTGTTTTTTATCTTCGCAGATTTCAGAGATAAAACTTTTTATAATACTTAACTCTTCAATTATTTGAACCTTAGTATCTTCCCAATCTTCAATTAATTCAAAAGCTAATCTTTTATAATCAAATTTATTGATTACACTATCAAATTTCCTGATTTTTTTTAGTATCTTATTATATTTTCTATTTAATTGAACTTCTGTATCGTTAAATTTGAAATTTTCAACGTACGAATTTAGTTTTTCTCTAAATTGCGCAGGAATTTTCTGAAATCGAACAATTTTTTTATGAAAGAAAGCTAATTCATAATTTATACGTTTGATTGTAAAATCGATTTTTTTGAAGTTAGTTTTTATACTTTCTAATGTGAAGAAGATCTCCTTCTTTACTTCAGGATCTTTTTCAATTTGTAAAGATTTATTCAATTCAATAGTAATCCAAACAGCAATTTTATGATTTTTCAAAATGAAACATATATGGTTTAAAAGATTGATTGTTTGTTTTCTTTCTCTCCAATAGCGTGATTCTAGTTTGTATAATATTCTAGTTATTTCATTTTCAATTTCAATTTGGTATTCTTCAAAAAGTCGCTTAAAAACTAGGGCAATTCCTTCTCTAATGTATTCAGAAGGATTTTCTAATTCTTCGAATAAGTAAGGGAATATTTCAGTGATGTTTTTTTGGCAAAGCTGATATAGTGCATTTATTAATGAATTTCTATAATAAGAATGTCCTGTTTCAGACATAGAATTCAATAAATTAGCCCATATTTGATCAAAGTTATTCTCTGCTATATTAACAAGTGATTCAATTACTCTTGATTGAATGCGATAATCTTTTTCTTTTAGAAGATTTATTAATTTTGGTATAATAGATATTATTTCAGAAGACTTTTCTTTGCCTATTTCTCCAAATAACCAAATGATTAATTCCTTTACTCTATTTTGTTCATTATAAAGAAGATTGAGTAGGATATAGAATAATTTCTCTTTAGATAAAAAGTATGTACCATGAATCTTTAGAAGTTCAACGGCTGCTTTTGCGACATCGTCATCTTCATCTCTGAGATTAATAATAACCATTGATAATAACGGTTCTAAATTTTTGATTTTGGTATAATCCTGATTTAATATCTTCTGAATGGTTTTGATTACATTAAGTTTGACTTTCCAATCATTATCCATCAATTTTTCTGTGTATTCTTCAATTATCTCATGAATTTCTTCTAAATCAATATGAAGTGTTAAAATTAAGTTCCCAATAATTTTTACAGTTAACCTTCTTACAATTGGATCTTGATCGTATAGACGTCCTCTGATTTTATCTATTAAATCTATTAATAAATTTGGTCTAAACATACTTATCTGATAAAATATCTCTAAAGATACTAATCTTATCCAAGAATCAGAGTCGTTTATAAAGTTCTTAACATTTTTTACAGTTCTTTCTGCTATTGAAGGAGATTTATCACAGATTAGGTTTAATAAACTAAGACTTTTATAAATGAACTCTTTATCATAATGATTCTGATAATCTTCAATAACACTAAATATTTGCTCAGCAGCTTGATCATTATACCCGTTCAGGATTAATTTTTCAATTTTTTCTGGGTCTAAAGTTAAGGATGTCAATGCGGTTTATAAAAAATGTTTTTAGAAATTTTTTTCTCAAAGTTCTCTTCTATTAAAAATATCTTTTAACTAGTATAAATATCTTTCAAACCATCAGAAGAATGAGTTTATTTGTAAAATTCAGAAAAATAAAAATAAAAAGAAATAACCCGATCTTTTAATCATTCATATAATTCAATAATAGCTTTACCAGGAGTAGCAACTCTTTCTCGGTATGTTAAGGTACCCTCCTCTACTTCTTTCGTTTTAACTAATCCACGTTCAATATCTTTTTCAGAGATATAACCTCTTTCACCTGCTTCAAACTGTTTTACTATATTACCCTCTTTATCTTTAATATCAACATTAGTGAAAGTAATTTGGTTAACATCAAAAAAAACTCTTTTTCCCTCAATTTTTTCAACTTTAGCTTCTGTTACAAGAAGGTCACCAACCCTTACCATGCCCCTCATTTCTATATGGAATTCAATTATATTTCCATATTTCCCATGTTCAAGAAAATCTTCAAAAAGCTTAGAAATAAAGCCAAATGAAAATAATCCGTGCGCAATAACTCCTTTTAGTCCTGCTGCTTCCGCTACGGCATCGTTTACGTGTATAGGATTAGTATCTCCTGAAGCTTTAGCATATTGTTGTAATAATTCTCTTGTTATTCCTTCAAATTCATTTCTAAAAACTTGTCCAACCTTCAAATCTGATATTTTTACCATTTCATTAATAACCTCCTTTCCTTATTCCCGCTGTTACTACTACATTACAGACAGTTTCATTATTTTGATTCTTAATTGTAGTTATTAATTCTGCAAATAACATCATATTTGCCTCAACTAACCACACTTTCCCGAATTTCGCAGTACCTACTAATTTATCTCCCGGTTTTACATCTACACATCCCTCCCAGTTGTAAATGTTCCCTGCATGAAGTATCATTCTAGGATTTTTTACAAGCATACGTTCTTCTCCTTTTTGAACAAGTTTTACCCCAGGAACTAGAGTATACAAGCTTTTTATGGTATAAGCGTTGGCATAAGCATGACAAGCAACGATACCCTCTTCTTCAGTTCCAACATACTTTGGATGAGTTATACCAAAGCATTTAGCGAAATTAACTAAATTCCTATACCGAACGCTAAGTTTAGCACTTCCAGGTATTTCCATACCAGGAAGTTTCTCTATCAAGAATTCAGCATTTTTTTTCATTTCTTCTATACTTGACATCTTGATTTCACTTATTTTTAGATTGCAATAATATTATTTTAGCTTTAATTTAATTAAAACTTTAATTACTAAAATTTGATTTATTTTTTTAAAATAACTATATTTTATTTAATTCTGGTATAAGTTTTCTCCTTAAGGGATTTGGTTGCATCAAAAAAGTTTATAATTCGTTGATTATCATATGAACCATTTAGAATAACACAAGAAATTTTCCATTTCTCTATTAAAGTTAATAAATATGGATCTATTGGTCTTGATTGGTTTTTCAAGTTATCATCCATAGTTTTAAGCTCAGGTAATTTTCCAGATTCTTTTATTTTTTTGAATTCTAATGCGGATATTTCTTTAATTACTTGATTCTTCTTATTTAAAATACCATCAACATCTTTTATTAAAAAACATTCATTTAATCCAAGTTTTTTTGCCAAGAAAAGAGTTATTGAATCAGAAGTAACATCCCAACTATGAGGTAATGTGTTATTTTCTTTTAGGAATTGATATGGCAAAAATATACAGAAACTTTTATCAGTTTCTTTTAATTTATTATAATCTTCAAAGACTTCTAATTTAGGAAACTTTCTACTTAATTCTATGCCATTATAGTTCATTGAAATTATAGCCATCCAATGAGCAAGTTCATCAGTGAATCTTAACTCGTTATATGCCTTTCTGATAAAACTTGCGAAAGAACCACCACCAGAGATTAAAATTATTTTTTGAATTATTTCTTTCTCGTATAAATATGAAAATTGAGATATGGTAGAACTAAGCTTCTCAAAATTTTCAAAAATACTGCCACCAATTTTAAATAAAGCAGTTTTATATCTCATAATCTTTTGTGTATATTATAATTGAATGTATAATGCTCCCGCTACAGCGAAAGCCGATGAGGAGATTTTGTTTGGGATATTCGTCATTTCCTCATAACTACCTATATTTTGATACCCTAATTTTAGAAGAGATTTTCTGATCAAGAAATCCGCAGATAACCCTGTTATGATGAAATTTGGAGTATATTCAAATTCTTTGAATCTGGATATCAATTCATCCATAAATACTTTGATTTCCCTAGAAACAATATCTAATTGTTTCTCATAGATATATTTAGCAATAATGTTTAAATCATCCTTTGAGAGTGTTTCAATATCCATACATATTACTCTAGAAAGGCGAGCATAACAATCTTCCAGAGATTTTGAACGGTTATCAGCTGTGTCATTTATGTACTCATCCTCTGAAATGTTATCTAAAATTCTATGAACATCAGATATTAAGGCGAATTTTTCAAATGAAACACGAACTTTTTTACCTTTATAAGGAACGTGATGAGTTATCGAGGGGATTGTTGCCCTTAAACCTCCTGTATAAATTAATTCATGATTCATTAATCGAGAAATATCATCTTTTCCTAATGGAACAGGTTTTGATTTGAATATAGGGATAATATCAATTGTAGTTGATCCTGCATCGATTAAAACACAGTCTGGTACAAATTTGCCTAAATAGAGAGCTGTAGATACCCAATTAGCTGCTGTGATTGAATAGGGGTCAGATTTAGCTTTTTCATAATCAAGAAATGTTGATTTATTTGAAATGAATTTTAATTTATTCTTTTTGAATACATTCCCTAATGCATCTAAAATTGTTAAAATTCCCTCTCTTTTTGTTTGGAATGCATCGGAAAGCTCTGCTGTAATAGTTATTGCGAAATAATCAATATTTTCAAGTTTATAATCATTTTTTTGAATAATTTTAGATACTATGCTATGCAACATTTCAGATATTTCTGTTTTGGTTTTTTCCCAGAAGGGAAAATATTCTATATATGAATATGATTTTATGATTTTTTTGTCCTTGAATTGGATTAAAGCAAGTTTTGTATTAGCCCCTCCAATATCTAAACCAATTAAAATTATTATTAAATCCCTCGATATCTATCTTTTAAAACTTTAATCAATTTATCTAAATTCTCTCCAGTTAAAGCATTTGTTAAGTAAAACTCATCATCAGTAAGGTTTAGACTTTCCTTCAGATAATTAATTTCAGACTCTTTAGCTAAATCAATCTTATTAAACACAATAATAATTTCTATTTTTCCTTCTTGAGAAAAATTCTGTTTTATTTCATGAAATAATTCAATTTGGGATGTGATATCATACCCACATGCAGGAGTTGGATCAAATATAAATAGAATTACATCAGAGATTAACCTTAAAGCTAATATTGCTTGTAATTCAATTTTATTCCTTTTTGACATTGCACGATCCAAAATACCAGGAGTATCCAAACATTGTATTTTGATTTTCTCATATTTCCCTTCTATTTCTAGATGTCCCATATTTAATTGTTTAGTTGTAAAGGGGTATTCTTTAACTACAATTTTCTTATTCGTAGAAATATTTTTTACTATACTACTTTTACCTACATTAGGATAACCCGCGACTACTATACATGGTAATGTGTAGTCGATTGTAGGAATCCTTCTTAAATCACCTCTAATAGAATTCAAGAACTTGAGGTTTTTATCTTGCTTATTAATTATAGAGGATATTCTACCAAAAGCAGCCCTTCTTATTTGATCTCCTTCTTTTGGTAATTCTATTTTTTTTAATCGTCTTAAGTGTTCTCTTTCTATGCTACTTAATATAGGTAAGATTCCGTTTAATTTACCGAGACTTAGTTTTAATTTATCTATATCTACCAAAATAGATGCTAATTCTTTATAAAAGTCGGGTAGATCGTCTATAATCGGAACCATTTTGATAATGCTTAGAATTCTATTTACTAGTTCCTCAATTACAACTTTTATGCGTTTAGATTCTTTTTTTTTTGCTTTAATTAGAATGGGGGCGTTTTTTGAAACTTGAGCTGAACTTTTCATCCCTCTCTTAAAGGCAATATCTAATAATTCCTTTGAACTTGGTACATGATAAAACTCATTAAAAGGATTGTTCATAGCTTCACTATTATTTTATAATTTAAAATAAGAGAAGAAATTTAATCACTGATTTTGACGCAGGGTTAAAATTTTCTTCTCAATTCTATTGATTTCATTTGAAAAGTTCATTACCTCTTTAGGAATAGACTTAAATATTTCTAAAATATACTCATATCTCCCTATTACCCGTGAAATCTTACCAAGTTTTTCTTCTTTTTCTGCTTTTTCCTCAATCATCCCAATTTGTTCGAGTTTTATTTTCATTTCTGGAGGAAGAATTTTCTGTTCTGATATTTTTTTTTCTATAACTTGTTCTCTTTCTTCTAAAACATCACCAACCCGTTGCTGAAATTCTGCTTCCCCTCTTGTTCTAACAACTGTATCTTGTTTTTCATATTTAATCAAGTTTTTTAATTGAGCAATTCTCTGAGTAATCATTCTGATTTTACCCTGAAATCCTAATTTTGAATAAATTTCTTTTGTTTCTTCTAATAATGATATTGCTGAAATGAAATTTTTATTATTGAATTCCTCTTTTGATTGTCTTTCCAAGTTTTCAGCTTCTTTTTCCAGTTCATCATATGGTCCTGGCATTTTTTAATTTTTAGAAATTTTTTAATTTGTATTAAATAAATTCATAAACACGATATAGATTAAAGTTTCTAACACATAAAAATGTATCAAAATTCAAAAACTTATGACAAAAATCAACAAATTTAATTATATACAATTCTAAAAATAATTTAACA
>JAHQWY010000105.1 GCA_029856445.1 Promethearchaeia archaeon | reverse complement strand
GCTGGAGCTAAACCATGTCCTCCTACAATAATAGGGATTGGACTTGGTGGCGGAGCTGATATTTGTATGAAAATTGCAAAAGAACAGCTTTTCCGCCCTATTGGTCAACGTCATGTAAATCCAAGGATAGCTGAAATTGAAATAGAATTATTAGATGCTCTAAATCAAAGCGGGATAGGACCAATGGGTCTAGGCGGAGATACAACCGTTTTAGATGTGCATATTGGGGCTACCATGAGACATCCAGCTTCCTTTCCAGTAGGGCTTGTGATTCAGTGTTGGGCAGCAAGAAGGGCATCAGCAACTGTTACAAAAGAGGGAAAAACCATTATTACTTCACATGAGGTGAAATAAATTATGGAATACGAATTAACTACACCAATTTCTGAAGAGGATATTCGTAAATTACATACAAATGATATCCTTTATATAACTGGCACTGTATTTACTGCTAGGGATGAAGCACACGAGAGAGCTTTGGAATGGTTTAAAGAAGGGAAAAAATTACCAATAGATCCCTCTGGTTTAGCTGTCTTTCATTGTGGTCCTATTGTCCGTAAGATTGATGAAGGATGGGAAATGGTTGCTGCTGGGCCAACCACAAGTACTCGAATGGAAATGTTTGAATCGGAATTTATAGAAGCTTTTAAACCTCGTGTAATAATTGGGAAAGGAGGCATGGGTTCTAAAACAACAGCCGCTATGGAAAAGATTGGTGCTGTTTATGGTGCATATATTGGTGGAGCAGCCGTATTAGCAGCGAAGGCAGTTAAAAAGATCGTGGATGTTTCTTGGTTAGATCTTGGTATGCCCGAAGCATTGTGGATAATGGAAGTTAATCGATTTGGACCATTAATAATTGCAATAGATTCTTACGGCTCTAATCTATACGAAGAAGTTAAGACTAAAGTAGAACAGAACCAAAAGGAAATCTATAAAAAATTAGGATTTTAATTATCTAATTTAATTTTTCACCACGATAAGAAGCAGCAAGTAGATCTGTAACATTCATTACTTTAGTGTCTATATTCGCCCGTTTAATTGCATCTGCGATTTGTATAAAGCAAAAAGAGCAAGAAGTTGCAATTACATCGGGATTAGGTTCAGTTAATATTTCCAATTTAATATTTGAAATTTCTTCTGAAAGTTCACGCCGACCTGCGCGTACGCCCCCTCCCGCTCCGCAACATCTATCACTCTCTTCTACGTCTATGAATTCAATTCCAGGGATTAGCTTTAATAACATACGAGGTTCTTCAGTGATTTCTTGATGACGATTTAAATGGCAAGGATCGTGATATGTAACCTTTATCTCAAGAGGTTTTAAATCCCGAATATTTAAATTTTCAATACCGATTTCTCTAATTAAATATTCATTAATATCAAATGGTTCCAATTCATATGATTTATGACCTTTTTCATGCAAAACTATAGGCCAATCTTGTTTTATTGTTGACATGCAACCTGGACAGAGACCTACAATTTTTTTTACTCCTAACTTTTCAAAGTATTCTGTGTTTTTTAACACCATCTCGTTTGCTATAGATCGGGAACCTGTGCGAAAAGCGACGCTAGTACAACAAACAAAATCTTTTGGTATATGTACTTGAATATTATTTCGCTTTAGAACTTCTATAATATTATGACCTATATGCTGAAGTCTTAAGTTTATCAAACAGCCTGGAAAAAAAATAATTTCATCAATAGGATTATCAACTTTAATAACATCTGGGACTTCCTCGGTAAAAGGTTTATTAATTATTTCAATTGCATACCCAGTACTTTTAATTTGGTCAATAAAATTTTGATGTCCTTCTAATGGACCCATACCACGTTCTACTGCACGAGCTCGTAGACCTTCTATTGCTTTCCTTCGAGTGTCAATATGCTTTGGAATACATACTTCTTTACATAAACCACAACTGGTACAATCATAAATCCCACTGCTCACCGCTATTTGGACACGATCCCCTTCATCACGAGGATCAAATTCGAAACTCGCCAACTCACGTATAGCAATTGGTCCGGAAAATTCTTGTTTAGCAGATTCTACCGCTGGACAGGCAGCATAACATGAAAAGCATTCAATACAAGATCTTAGATCCATAGAAGTCGAAATTTGTTCTCTTGTAAGCTTTTCTGGACGATCTGGTGCTGAAGTCCGTTCTAAATATGGACGTAATTTTGCCAAACGCTTAAAACCGGGTCCAAGATCTACAACAAGATCCCGTACAACTTGAAAGTTAGATAAAGGTTCTAATACATAGTTAGTTGCAGGATCTACAACTGTTCGACATGCAAGTCCCGGAATCCCATTAATATTAATAGCACATGAACCGCATTGTCCAGTCCTACAATTCCAACGAAAGGCTAAAGTAGAATCGATATTGTGAAATATGTATTGTAAAACATCCAAAATAGCTAATGTCCCAGTATAGGGTATATCATAGTTAACAAAATAAGGTTCATCGTCTACATCAGGATTATAGCGAAGTATTTTAAACTTTACAATTTGTTTTTCTACCATTCTTATCACATCTCATATTGAATTACTAATCCATGGTGGTTTCCATTTAGTTATTATTACAGGTCTCTTTTCTAATATCATTTGTTGATTCTGATTTTTAATTATGATATTTGCGAGCCATTGTTTATGGTCTGCTGTAGGATAATCAGTACGATAATGAGCCCCACGTGATTCTTTACGCATAATTGCTGAACGAACGAGCATTTCACATACATCCAACATATCATATAACTCTAAAGAACTAACCCATTCTGTATTATATCTAGTTGCTTTATTTTTCACCATTAACTGAGCAATAACTCGCTCTCGTTGCTTTTCTATGAATTGTAGGGCATCTTTAAGATCTTTTTCAATTCTGAATATTCCTGCTTTATCCCACATACATTTTTGGAGCTGCGATTTTTCTTTAGGTGTATCCAAACCCTCTGCTCGATCTAGAGGAGCTATAACTCGAGAATATTCTTGATCTATAATTTTTCTATCAAGTTTGGGTGGCGAGACACTTTTAGCATGTATCGAAGCACTATTTCCTGCAATTTGTCCAAATACTTGTGTATCGGCAAGAGCATTTCCTCCAAGACGATTACCACCATGTACACCACCAACAACTTCACCTGCAGCATATAATCCTTTAAGATTTGTCTCAGCATTTTTATTAATTTTAATCCCCCCCATCATATGGTGTGCAGTGGGGGTAACCTCCATTGGTTCATTTCTGATATCTAAACCAATATCGAGAAAATCTTCTAACATTGTAGGAAGCCTTTCTTCTATAATTTTAGATGGTATAAATGAAATATCTAGATACACAGCTCCATTCTCAGTTCCTCGTCCTTCTCGAATCTCGGTTGCAATGGATCTGGCGACTTCATCCCGACCAGACAACTCCATTGATTTAGGATTGTACTTTTTCATGAATCGCTCACCATTTTTGTTTAAAAGTATCCCTCCTTCACCTCTAACACCCTCAGTGACAAGACGCCCTCTTGCTGAGGGAGGGACCGCTACTCCCGTAGGATGGAATTGAAATTGTTCCATATCAATGAGTTCTATACCAGCTCTATAAGCAATTGAATAACCACTCCCTACATCAGCTTGGGCGTTAGTTGTAGTTTCATAAATTCTACCTGCACCTCCTGCTGCCATAACAACGGAAGATGCTCGAACTACTTTAAAATTCCCTGTTTTGATATCTATAATTGTAACTCCTGCTACATGGTTATTATCTCGCAGAAGCGATGTTGCATAAACTTCATCTATTATTGTGATTTCTCTTCTTCTTAATTCGTCTGTAAGAGTTCCTAACAATTCATGACCAGTTCTATCTCCTGCATAACAAGTTCTTCGATAAGTTTGATGTCCAAAAGGACGCTGCATAATTAATCCATCAGGGGTACGAGAAAATATTCCTCCAAAATTTTCAAGATCATATACCCGATCAGGAGCCTCTTTTGCGAGAGTTTCAACAAGCTCCTGATCATTAAGAAAAGCACCTGCATTCAAAGTATCACGTACATGTATTTCCCAGGTATCATCAGGATCTAAGTTTGCTAAAGCAGCATTGTAACCACCCTCTGCCATAACGGTATGGGCTTTACCTAAAATATCTTTCGTTATGATAAGAACATCTTGATTTAATTCTGAAGCTGCAATTGCTGCTCGACATCCTGCACCTCCTGCTCCTACGATTAAAACATCCGTATCTATAATTTCAAGAGTCATGTTAATTCCCTCGTCAGATCTACTTTTTTTCTTAGATTTATTGGTGGTTCAAGTTCAAAATCATCAACTAGAAATTCTTTTTTAATAGATTCAATTAATATTTCATGAATCCAATCAGCAGCTTTTTTTTGAGCACTATCATAATCCTCTGCTTCAATATTGCGATCTATTCTCATAAAAAAATTATAAGGCTCATCTTGAGAGAATTCCTTTGAAAGAACCCAGAAGGATTTACTTCCTTCAGGAACATCTATAGAACCAGAAATTTCGTACCATTCATTTATTACCATTCTTCCATGCAATTCTTTATCTTGTCTAACTTTTGTCATTTGAATATTTCGCAACCAAGTTAATTTCTTTAAAATTTCAAAGAGGTTATTACTTGAATTTATTAAATCAAAATCTTTTATTTTAATTCTCAGATATAAATCAGCTCTGAATGTTGGCAAATTTTATTACCCTAAATTTACTTAAATATATTTTATCTGCGTTGATTTACGGTTTTTAAATCTAAACCTACTAAGTAATTGTGTTTAAGGTTTAATGAAATTAAAGTTTTTTATTTTGTAAATAAAGTATTTCCACTTATTAGACTAAAAAGTATTAAATGTGTTTTAAAAGAGTTTAATGCAATCTCTTGATGTTTAGTGAAGGCTAAAAGAGAACTTTTAACGATAGTGGTGGTTAATGGGGAGATTAAGAGATAAAAAAAGGTAAAAATAATACTTGATTTTTTTTATAATACTTTCTTACATAAATTAATTGGAATTAAAACTCAATTTGAAGATTTATGTTAGATAATTCAGTTAAATCAAAGTTAAAAAGTATTGTTGGAGAAAAATACATAACAGATGATCCTGTAGAAATTTATTGTTACTCTCATGATAGTTTTAGCCGGGCTCTAAGTTGGGTTAAAGAAGATTATGAATTAAAAGCAGATATGGTTATAAAACCCCAAAATGCTGATCAAGTTAAAGAAATAGTAGATTTAGCCAATGCAGAACATCTAAAGATAGTACCACGTGGTGCAGGAACCAGTTTTGGGGGTCAATTCTTACCAATAGAGGGTGGTTTGATCTTAGATTTTACTCGAATGAATAAAATATTAGAAATAAATACCGACGATAATTATGCGGTTGTTGAACCTGGAGTACTTTATATAGATCTTGGCAAAAGATTACGGAATATTGGCAAAGGATATTGGATTCCTTGTAATCCGGGATCTGCCGATGTATGTACTATTGGAGGAATGATTGCAAATGATGCTTCTGGTGAATCTGTTATAAAGTACGGAACAACTAAGGATTATGTTTTAAATCTAAAAGCTATTTTAGGAACAGGACAAAACCTTCAGTTTGGAAGGTTAGTAAAAAAATCAGTCTCTGGATTAGATTTACTTAACTTATTTGTTGGGTCTGAAGGAACTTTAGGGATAATAACCGAAGCTACACTTCAATTTCTAGCTCTTCCCGAGAGTTTCAAGACTGTAATTGCCTCCTTCGATTCCATTGAAATGGCAGTCAACTCAGCCAAGAAAATTAAAGAATTATTAACTCCTATGTCCCTTGAGCTCGTAGATCGAATAACTCTCATGGGAATGAACGCATATTTAGCAAGATTGATACCTAAAATTACATTAAAAAATGCAGAGGCAACACTTCTTATCAGACTTGATGGTAATAATGAAATAACCTCTACTCAAGCCAATAAAGTTAGTGAATTACTTTTACAAGATGAATCTTCATCGAACACTGAAATTTTTGAAGGTGTTAAACATGAATACCTATGGAATGCCAGAAACGGTGCTGGTCCTGCTATAGGTCGTCTTTCTCCTTCAGTACAAAATGTAGGCACTTATTTACCTGCAAGTTTAGATTTTTCAGTCCCATTTAGCAAGATCAATGAATTAATGCAAAAATATGGTAAAATTATGGAAGCGAATAAATTGGGAAGCATCAGAATGGGTCATTTAGGTGATGGCAATGTTCATTTAATTTGTTCTATTCCTATTATATCTAATGATGATATAAAGAAACTAAGTTCAATACAAACTGAATTGGTAAAATTTGCAATATCATTGGGTGGTTCGGTGACGGCTGAACATGGTTGTGGTGTGTGGAAAGCTCCCTATTTACCCTTAGAACATGGAACAGATGCCATTGACATTATGAGAAAGATAAAAAAAATATTTGATCCAAACAATATCTTAAATCCTGGCAAGTTATATTCATTCCCTAAAAAGCTTCTAAATTTTTTAGATAATTTGGAGGATGTCTGAAGATGAATGAAGAAGATATTATGGGGATAGTCTGGAAATGTAGCTTATGTGGTTTCTGTCCAAAAGATCTTGAATGTCCTGCATTTGATGACGATGGACGCTGGGAAAGCTCTTATGCTCGAGGAAAACTGAGTATTGTGCACGGTATGATCAAAAATCCTCATCTTAGATTTCAAAATAGTGAGTTAGCGAAGGAAAGGCTTTTTTCTTGTACAGGATGTGCTCATTGTTATTATATTTGTCCTTCTGGCGTCAATATACCAGAAATCATTTACACTGGTAAGAAATTATTAGTAGAAGCTGATAATTACCCTAAACCGCATTTAAAAATTGTTGAAAACATTAAAAAATATGGAAATCCTTTTGGAGAAAAAGCATCTAGAGCTCAAGAATGGGAAGATTTGAGAAATAATGTTGATACTGAAACTGTTTATTTTCCAGGATGTATGGCAATTTATCGAACTCCTGAAATTGCGTTAAATAGTATAAAATTATTTAAAATTTTAGGAGAGGAGATAAGAGTGTTAAAAGATGAAACATGTTGTTCAGGGATTTTATACAGGATTGGTCATACTGAAGCATTGGCAGAAATTCTTAAACCTATGTTTGATGAATTGCATAAAAAACCACCCAAACAAATCATTTTTACTTGTCCTGGATGTTTAACTTCCTTTAAAGAGATTTTCAAATCAGAATTAGGAGAGAAATTTGGAACTACAAAGTTATTACACTTTACTCAATATCTACTTGATAAAATCTCGAAATTAGGGAAAATTGAACAAAAGGTTAAAACTTTACTAAGCGATAAAATTAAGAGTCCAATTATTTGGCATGATCCATGTCATTTAGCCCGAGGTCTCGAGATATATGAGGAACCACGAACTATTTTAAATGCACTTAATATCCCTTATTTGGAATTCAAACAAAACCGTAAAGACACTAATTGTTGCGGTTCAGGTTCAGGTGTACGCTCTGCCTTTCCAGAATTAGCTGAAATAACTACCTTAAAAAGATTAAAGGAAATAGAGGAGTTAGGAGGACGTACCTTACTTACTTCATGTCCATTTTGTGAGTTTCAATTCCGTGAAGTGGCTAGTAAACATAGCTTTGCAATAGATATTTTGGATTTTAATGTACTGCTCATGAAATTATTACAAAGTTGAGAGTAGAAATTTTTTTAATTTAAAATAATAATTAATTATCTTTCCTTTTGTTTTCTTTTATATTCTGAAATTTTGCAGAGAAGAGGGATAAATTCTAATGGATCTCCAAACATCGGGACTTTTTTTTCCACCAACTTATTATAAACTCTTTCTCTATCTTTTGGACGATTCAATCGCTGAATAATTGGAATTATTGGCTTATTATATTTGTGTCCTAAACTCAAGCTTTCAATCATCTTAGTTTCAAAGGATTGGTTATACCTTGATCTTGAAAAAATAGGCGTTAAATAAAAACTAGGCATATCTATTATTAATCCATCTATATTTGTGTCTGATAAAGCAATTTCAACGATACAATGAACAAAATTTTCAAAAAAGAAATGTGCAGCTAAATCTAATGGGTTTTTCGGACTTGTTCCTGGCATAAAAAACTTGGATGATAATTTTTTTTGAGTATCTGAGCTAAAAGGGGGGACTTTAACTCCATAATTTTCAAGTATATCTACTAAAACTACTCCATATCCTCCACTTACACTGCAAACTGCCACATTCTTAAGGTCAAAAACACCATAATAATCAATTAATCTAGCGATATTTAATAGCTGCTCCAAAGAATCCACTTCAATTATATTATTTTGTTTGAAGAAAGCCGTCCATAATTGACTATCTCCTGATATTGAAGCAGTATGAGTCTTAGCAGCGATAGAGCCAGATTTTGATTTACCTCCCTTAAGTACAACTATAGGTTTTTCATTTTGTTTAAGAATTAGTTTTAAATCATCAATTCTATTCTCTTTTATTCCTTCTAAATAACATAAAATAATACTAGTTTCAGGATCTTTACTTAAAAAATACACAAGATCGACGATATCTAGATCTACTCCATTTCCAAAAGAAAATACCTTAGAATAGTTAATCCCTAATGCGCTTGCTCCATAAATCGCAATATTACACATCCCTCCAGATTGAGCGATAAAACCAATGTTTCCTGCGGTAGTAGGGAATCCTGGACGCCAAGCAATTCCTAATTTTGGATAAAATAAACCCATCCCATTTGGTCCTAGAATTCTTACTTTATGTTTAGCTCTTCTTAATAATTTTCTTTCTAATTCTATCCCTTCTTCTGTTCCAGAATCAGAAAACTCAGAAGCAAATATAGTAATAAGTTTTACTCCTTTAGCTACACAATCATCTATTACTTTCAAGACTTGAGAACGCGCTACGGAGATCCAAGCATAATCAATGTTTTCAGGAATTTCTCTTACAGAAGGAAAGATTTTGTTTGGATCGTAATCGGGAATTTTCTTTACAATAGGATGCACAGCATATACATTTCCTTTGAAATCTGCAGCATGACTTCTCAAAAAAGAATAATTCCTTTTTTTCGAAGGACCTATTACAGCGACAGATTTGATATTATTTATGAATGATATGTCTTTAATATTTAATCGAGAACTACTTTGCTCGGTCATTAATTAGTAAAATAATCCAGATAATTAATTTTTTAAGATTTTATTATTTCTGGAATTACCCATAATATAGTTTAAATGTAATTGGATAACGCTTTCACTATTTTTTCTATTTTATTTTCCTTACAAATTGATGAATAGATATAAATATTCCTTATAAAAATAGTAATTCCTTTCTTGCTTCTTTTCCAAAAACGTCCAAAACTAAATTTCTTTTCCAAGATTGTCTAAAATTAAATGATTCTGTACATGATTGTCTAAAATTAAATAATTTTTTCCAACAAAGTCCAAAATTAAGTTATTCTTTCCAAAGTTGTCTAAAGTTAAAATCAGATATAATGGGATAACACACCCACGATTTTTTCACTGTTATTAAAAGATAAAAGGGAAAATTTTAAATAGCAAGGCTTCAGATATTTCAATCATCGAAGGTCTTGAATTTATTTTTAAATTTCGAGTCTTTCCAGAAATGTTCAAAATATTTCATTCTTTCCGCGCGGAAAATAATGAATTTTTAAGAACTTAGAACTAAATTTAAAAAAAAAATGAGTTGATAAAAAAAATGAGAAAAAAACTTATTGTACTACTAGTGATCTTCGCATTTATAAATATTGCTAGTTTGATGTTTCTTAGCAACGTGAGAGCAGCTCCAGTTTCACCTCTTGGTCGTATGCCAAGAGATGCTACTCCCGAGATGATTGGACCAGAAGAAGTGAAAATACGTAGGCATGCTGCCGAAGTAGGATCTGCGATTGCCACCGGTGCTTCATTAACCGGCGATCCAGCAACAATTGGAGAAACATTTACATTTCAAGTTGGAAACTTTGATCCGGATCATCCAGATTATGATGAAACATTTGTAGTAGTTCTAG
>JAHQWY010000104.1 GCA_029856445.1 Promethearchaeia archaeon | reverse complement strand
AGTTAAAGTATAAATTATTAGGATCGATGGTTGAAAGCCAAGTTTGAACTTTTGGTGCAACTAATAAAAGGTTTTCAAGACCAGATACAATATAAGGGGATTCAAATAATGAATTGAAATATAGCGTAAATGGCGTCTTTTCAGGATACCATAGATTAATTGCAGACCACTCTTGCCAACCTGCTTCAAGGAATTCAATAATTGTTCTATTATATAAATCTCTTAATGTTGAATTATCAAGAGAAAATCTGGTGATCTCATCCCATTCATAAGTTATGCCTGTTGCATTATTATAAGGTTTAATTTCAAAACCATGAGAATTAGTAGTCGTGGCAAGGCGAACTGAAGCTCCAAGTCGGTTCTTCATCTCTATCGATTCTTTACTGATTGTAGCGTTCATTCTAACAGTCTCATTTAAAAATGGTGCAAATTGCGCTGTAATATTGACCTTAAAAGAATGAGTTCCTTGACCAAGACTAGAGTTGGGATCAATAATTTTTACATATCTATCTTGAAAATCTGCCCATGAATCATCATGAAAGTAGACAATTCGATTTGGGAATTTCCCTACTGAATCAGGATCGATGTATACAATATAAGGAGCCCAATCGTATTCAGACCAAGTTAATGTATTTTGGATTTGTCTATTTGAGAACTCATAGATATAAATTAATACTAGAGAATGTCCGTAAATTACATCCAATCCTCTAACGATTCGCTCATAAGTCTTATTTGGTTTAGTTATAGTTCCCACAACTCTTCCTAAGGAAGGGCGATATATATCCATAAGATTATTAGCACTAATCAAAACACTTGCTGTACCATCAGAGAGTAATTCGCCGACGGTTTTTACCTTTGGGGTTTCGGTTGACTCTGGACCCCACATTACCAAATAATACCATCCAGTTTTATTAAAGGTGACTTCAAAATGTTGAGTATCATTAAGTGTCCCGCTTCCAGTAATATCATTACTATAATCAATTAGCCAATCACTACTATTATGTGCTGATTTAAAACCTGCAATTGTTGAAGTAATTAGTGTTCGCCATGGTTGGATATAACTTTCAAAATTATGAAATTGGCTTTGATTGAAAAGGAAAAAGTAGGTTTCAAGTTGTCCGAGTATTATAAAACCTTCCCATGAAGTAGTTAGATTATAAATAGCACCCTCTCTTGCAAAAAATACCGTAGTATCATAAGGATTTAACATATCTACATTATTTGTAGAAGGTAATTCTGCGTTATCATCAAAATCGCGGAAATGACTCCAAGACGCATTAGACGCCTGATAAGTTACGTCTAAAGTATCAGTGTTAGTATAGGAAGTTGAATTTATTGGATCAAAATCTGTTAAATTCCCTACAAATGAATCTAAATTAAAACTTTCCAAACTTGATTCTTTAAAATTAGTATAATTTGATTTCCAGGTAAATATTGTTGAAATTTCCTCTGTCTTGGTTCCAGCATTAAGAACTTCATGATTTTTCTCGGTTAAATCCCTAAAAACTTTATTTCTAGGATTTAAGGGAATATTTAGAGAAGATGTGACAATAATTGATATAAATAGAAATATAAGTATTGTTCCTTTTTGTCTTTTGCTCTTTTTCATTCAATTTTCACGTATTTTGTAAAAAAACATTTTTAATTAGACTTCAAATCTGAAATGTTTCAAATTTTTAGTATAAATTCTGTTGAAATTATTATAAAATATCTTTTATTTAAACTTAAACTATTCTGAGAGAGAAAGATTCCTGGAAGGATATCATTTTCGATGTCTTTTATTTAAATTTAATATATATTTAAGATGCACTCAAGAGAATAATTGTTAAAAACAACATCAGTGCATTCATTTTTTATATTTGTTTTCCCTGATTTTAATTGTCTAAATCAAGTATAGACTCAATATAAAATTCCATCCCAACCTTCATCTTCATCTAACTTCAATTTCATCTTAAATTCTTGTAAATTATCAGGGGACCACGCTCGTGGAGTTGTACATTTTTCCAAAAATCTGTGGTCGCATAGAGGAGCGCCATTCCCAATGGTTTGAGTTCGAGTAAATCCAAATCCAAATACCTGAGCCTGAGCGAAATCAGACAAACATATGAGGGGAACATATTTTTCAGCACCTAATTTCTTGAATGCTTTATGAATTCCGCATTCAGTAAAATTATAACCATAATCAAAATTTTTACCGTCACCTTCTACAAACTCCATAGCAGAGCCATCGGGGTATTTTTCCGCTTGTAATCTCTTAGCGAGATTTTTATTAAAGTCGATATATGCATCATTAAAGAATTGATCTACAGGATTTTGACCAGTTTTTTCTAATTTATGGACTCTTCTCTTGTTTAAATTTTCCCAAAATTCATAACTAAATTCACCAATTTCACGGTATGTCATACCATTTTTCTCGAGAATGCGATAAAATGATATCATGGCAACAGAATCAACCAACATAGGCGTGAAAGAATTTTTCCTTCCTCTGATATATGGAATTTCTGGGATTAAAATTTTCAAATTCATTTCGCATTTCTTTAAAAAACTCTTCGAGTTCCGGCTCACTGAATCGTTTTAATAATAGTTCTTTTGAAATATGTAAGAGTTTATCGAATTAAGTGATTAATTTTGCTTTATTTTTTATATAGTAATCATTTACAATTTTTACAGATATAATCAAATCTCATTAATTATTTTTTTTAGATTTGCATAAAGGCTAAGTTAAAATATGGATATATTCGCTTTTAAAAATTAGGAACTGAAATCTATATAAAGGAAGATATCATATACTAAAATTACGATATAGTAGAAATTACTATTTTTAGTGAAGGCACGATGAAAATAAACCAATTGGCAAGAAAAAGAATATTAATTATTTTAGTTATAGCTTACACTGTATCAACAATAATTTTTATCAACTTCAGTTTTATCACTCGGAATGACGATAAGGATATCAAAAACTTTGAAATGTCAAAAATTTCAGGGCCAATTCATATTATTGGCAATTCAGGTTGGGCAGATTTTAAAGATGATGGAAATTGTACGGGATCAGGTAATTATACTGATCCTTACGTCATAAAAGACTTGATAATAAATGGAGAGGGCTTAGGAAGCTGTATTTGGATTGAGAATTCGAATGTAAATTTTAGAATTGAAAATTGTACTGCATATAATGCAGGGGATAATTATCCATTTTCAGGAATCCAATTAGAAAATGTTACTAATGGTCAATTAATAGATAATAATTGTTCGTCAAATTATTGTGGGATTATTTGGGGGACTGGTAATAACAACACTATTTTGGGAAATACTGTAAACAACAATGAAGAGGGTTTAAATTTAATAAACTTATATGATTGCACTGTCTCGGGAAACACTGCAAATTACAATAATTATTATGGCATAAGATTAGGGGATGTGCATAATAGCAACATCTCAGGCAACACTGCATATGATAATTATGAAGCTGGGATATATCTAAATAGTTGTAATAATAATAACGTTTATGGAAACACGATTAATAGCAATATTGTGGGGATATTATTAGAATCAGACGATTTACTAACTTGCAATTATAACAATATTTATAATAATACAGCAAATTTCAATGGTATTGGAATTTATTTAAAAGGATACGTTGGAGAGTGTTATTTTAATAATATTTCTGGAAACAACGTAAGTAATAATATTAATAACGGAATATCATTATACTTCTGTGAAAATAACACTGTTGTAGGTAACACCGCAAACGCGAATTTAAATAATGGTATATATTTAATAGGGAGCCATAATAACACCATCTCAGGAAATACTGCAAAATACAATGAAAATGGAATTTACTTGGAGATTAGCAATTTTAATTCAATCACGGGCAACACACTTACAGGAAATGATAAGTGTATCAAAGAAGTAGAATGTGAGGGAAATGTGTTTAGTGATAACGGTTCTTGTACTTATAATGGAAGTAGTAAAGAGCCTAGCGTTCCAGGTTATAGTCTAATTTTTCTAATTTGTGCGTTGTCTGCTACACTCATAGTAATGGTAAGAATAAGAAAGATTGTTATAATGCAGGATTTCTAGATCGAGGAAAATTTAAACTATATTCTATATTATATAATCATTGAATCCAGGTATAAATCCTTCTTTCATTAATAGCTTAAATTCCGATTGAGAATTTTCAATTAATTTTAGTTCAGAATTGAATATTCCGAGTTATCCTCTTGAAAGCTTAATTCTAATCATTCTTAGTTGTATAATAATCTTAAGGGCTTCATGAAAAGAAGTTTCTGGATTATAATTCAACTATAAACATACTTTTTTTCACCGATCAACATCCACATGGTATGAAATTCTGTATCTCTGGCATAGTTTTTATGGAAAAATTCAAAAAGGTTGAGAATATACAAGAATTTAAAGTCTTCTCGAAGCTCGTCCTCTGAACAGAAGTGAAGAAAGTACTCACTTGTCTGAAAGGAATGTGGATCATTTTTAACAGGAGTGCCTTTTCCATAATATTGCGTATCATTTGAGGAGAGGGTGCTTAGAAAAAAGAGACCACGTGGTTTTAAAATTTCCTTAACTTTCTCAACGAATGTCTCTCTCTCAGACAGATTAAAGAAGTGGTAGACCCCAGAAATGTAGATAATATCGTATTGAGTATCGTCTAAGTCTTTCCAATTTTTACATTCAAATGTGGCGTGAGGGTTGTTTGAATTGAGCCTAATCGCGTCTTCGATAGCATTTTGCGATATATCAATTCCATATGTAATGAGATTATCTAATTGGGAAGTAAAATAGGCAATATCTCGTCCATTACCGCACCCTACATCAAGAATAGTATATGTTCTAGATTTACTCAATCGATTTTGAAGGACAGGAAGAGTTACGCTTGCTGGTTTACTGATTTTATCTTCGCCACTTGGAATATGCGTCATAGCACAATTGATAATATTATTCTTTCTATAAAAAAATAATTTTATAATTATTGAAGAAGATTCTTTTAAGGTTAACTCGTTTTATTCTCGTTTAGTTTTTTATCAATTACTTCTCTCATATATTTGAATCCAGGTGTTATGTTCTCATTTAATCTTGGTAGAACTTGCCTTAATGGAAACCTCAAACCCTGTCCAGCTCCCGTTTGAAACAGATTTTCTAAAACATAGAATATAAAATCAGCAGGCATTCCAATTCCTAGTTCATGGTCTTGAATTCCGGCAAATGAGCGATCTCCAGTGCCTGGGATGACAATTTGAGCCTTTCGGGTGATAAACGGCATTAGACCACCCTTAGAGCAGCTTTCGCCAAATCCTTCGAAGGTTGATTGGATTCGATATTTGCGTTTGTGCTCATAACTTAAAGCATTTATAATATAGGTAAGTTTAACACCATCGCAATAAATTAATATTGAATCGGGAATGACGGGTGTTTCTTGTAAGGGAGAAACAATTACGCCACGATATGCTAATTCAATCAAGTTTTTAAAATTTCTTGCATAATTTTGTTCAGCTCTTCTCTTTTCAGATTCGACGTCTTTTGACCATTTTTGTCGTATTTGAGATTCGGTAAATTCTTCAAGCGTGAGAGGCACCCATCCATGGGCAACGGAGGACGGAGTACAGAAGTTATCTGCCGCTGTAATGCATAATTTTCGCCCAAATCTACGTGCATAGGTAAAGGCTTGACAAATAGACATCTTTTCCCCTTGGTCTATGGGTCGTCTGACTCCTAGAGGGATATCATTTTCGATGTCTTTTATATATTTAATCGAGACAGGATAGGAATCGAGATGAAGCTTATGAAAAATGTCTTCTCCCGCCTTTTGATATTCTTCAATACTTTTGTTTTTACTACTCATAATATATTTAAGCTCTGTGATTCATTTTATTAATGTTTTATCTAAGCTCAAATTTTTGAATTATGAGTGATTAATTATAATTTCATCGTAAATTCCTGATAATTATACAAAAGTGTTACAACCTAAAGGATTCAGATTCCATATATTTGTTTTTTACTGAATTTTCTTTCATATTAATTTTGATCTTTGCATTGTTAAACGAGTTAATGCTTCAAGTGCTTCTAGAACGTTCTCACCTATTTTCCCATTGCTTTAATGAGTGAGATGCAATTTTTATCATTGCTAAGATAAAATTTAGCAACTTAAAATTTATATATGTAAAATTTTATATTAATATTCAAACAAAATATCTCACAAAAGTGTAAAAACTTGAGGAAACTTCTAAAGATCTATAAAATTTTTTTTATTTTCTTAGTATTAACAATTCTTATCGCGAAACTCTATCCTTCTGGAATTAAATCAATTAATCAAAAAAATAACTTAATACTCGAGAGAATACCTAACATATCGGGGCATTGGGAACTTAATTTTATTCATATTGATAACAATTGGTCAGATACAGCATTGAATTATGATTGGTGTACAGGATTAGGGACTCAAATTAGTCCTTATATAATAGAAAATGTAACTATTGATGGTAAACAAATGTATAATTGTATTATCATCGAAAACACAGATGATTATTTCATAATAAATAATTGTACTTTATATAATTCAACTGATCTTATGATGCTAGAAAATAGGGCAGGTATTAAGCTTAATAATGTAAGTAATGGAATTTTAATAGGAAATAATTGTTCATATGAAAATTACAACGGCATATATTGTAAAAATAGTGAGGATCTTCAGATCCTGGAAAATATATTAAATGATAATTACAATGGAATTCAATTGAATGTTAGTGAAAGATGCTCAATTATAGGAAATATGGTAAATAAAGGAACTAATGTAGGAATTGTCTTATTAAATAGTAGAAGTAATTTCGTATATGAAAACGAATTACACCAAGCTCCTTCCTTTGGTATTGCTTGTATAGAAGGAAGCAGAAATAACACTATTTCCCATAATAATGCTAGTTTTAACTATCATGGAGTTGTAATAGATTTGAACTCACCTAATAATACTATTTTTCATAATTTCGCTAATTTTAATTATTTTGGTATAGCTTTGGGAAGATCTAATGAAAGTATCGTAATTGAGAACATTGTAGAGAATAATGAATATGGGATCATGTTAACAAATGCATCTCAGAATCAATTTTCAGAGAATTATATTTATAATAACTCCTATTACGGGGTTTATTTAATAGAAGTATATGGTTCCTGTGATAATAATGTCTTTTATAATAATGATTTGATTAATAATACTGAGGCGGGGATTTATATCGATAAACCTTTACATTTTGGAAATATTTTTTATAATAACGAATTTGTAGCCAATAAGCTCCATGTTTTTGATAATGGAACTAATACTATATGGGATAATGGGAATATTGGAAATTATTGGGATAATTATTCAGGTTCAGATTTAAATGATGATGGTTTTGGAGATACAGAACATATTATACAAAATACTCCTCTGAGATTAGACAACTTTCCAATCTGGGATGATGGCGATGATATCGCACCCAATATTATAATAAATTTTCCTTCTAACGGTGCAATTTACAATATAACTGCCCCAATTTTTAACTTTTTCATAAATGATTATTATGGTGTTCATCAAGCATGGTATACGTTGAACAATATACAGACCAAACATTTTTTCACTCCCTCTATTGGGATCAATATTTTGCAAATTAATCAGTCAGCATGGAATCTATTATCTGAAGGGAATATAACGGTTATTATATTTGTTAATGATAGTGCTAGTCATTTAACGTCGGAAAGTATTACTCTGATCAAGAATATAGTTGAAGATGGAACTCTTGATATTTCCTTCGGTTATGCTTATATAATAATAGTTTCAGTAGGAATCATTATTTTAATAAAAAAAACTAATTGGAAAAAAAAACTTTAATTCATTTTTTTTTTATTTACATAACTTCTCAATAGAGTAAAATTAGAAAATATTTCAAACCTTGTCATTCTAAATAGAGATTCTTCATATAAATCCTGTTTACTTAATATTGGTGACATTCAAGAGTGCATTAAGAAAATTAAGAAGATTCTTGAAGAAATGGACTTAAATAGACTTAATAGAAGACCAAATTATTCTTTTGATAATATTAGAGATGAGGTATTACGTGACGAGTTTTTAGAGTTAGCTAGGGGAAATGAAGACAATCAGGATCTACTTCTAACAAGAATTTTGGAAAGAATAAGAGAACGAACGACCTTAATGGGAAATGAAATAGACTGGAGAGTCAGACTTCGAAGGCCAGAGTTGAGATGCTCATACTGTGGGAGGTTTATTCCTAGAGGTCGAGACGCATGCGAATGGTGTGGTTACAGAAGAGATGATGATGATGATTTTTTTCCGTATCCATTTATTTTCAGAGGTCCCGGAGGTGGAGGAGGAGGTTCAATGAAGGGTGAGATAGCTGTTCATGCAACTGTAAAAAATTAGGCATAATCTAATCAAATGATATAAAAATGTTAAACTATATTCCCTTTTCAGAGATTGTAGTTGTTTCAGAAAGTTTAATAATGAAACAAGGAATTAAGCTACGATTCTATTTCATGTAATCATTGAATGCAGGTACAAATCCTTCTTTCATTAGTAATTTAAATTCCGATTGAGAATTTTCAATTAATTTCTTTGCAGTTGAATATAATTCTTCTTCTGAAAGTTTAACTCGAGCTATTCCTTGTTCAATTGCTTTTAAACCTGTAGCAACAGCTTCTCTAATGAATGATTCTTGATAATCCATGGTTGGAAGGATACATGTCTCTATTAAACATCCTTTAATCTCCTCTACTAAATTTGCAAGAGTATAAGACGCTGCAATGCACATCTCATCAGTAATAGTTTTGGCGCATACATCCAAGGTCCCTCTAAATACCCCTGGAAAACAGAGAGAATTATTTACTTGATTTGGAAAATCTGATCGTCCTGTTCCTACAATTCTCGCGCCAGCTTCTAATGCGTCCCAAGGGAATATTTCAGGAATTGGATTAGCTAAGGTGAAAACTATAGCATCATCAGCCATTTTTGAAATCCATTCTTTTTTAATTACATCGGGACCTGGAATACTAGAAGATATCAGAATATCAGCTCCTTCCATTGCTACACCACAATCACCATGCAATTGTTCTGGATTACTAAAATCCATTAATTCATGTTTATAATCATTAACATTTCTTAAATCTGTTCTATCTTTATATAAAATTCCCTTCGAATCAACAAATATGGATTTTTTTAAATTAAACCCATCGGCTTTTAATAATCGATAAATTCCGAAATTTGCCGCACCAACTCCATTAAAGACAATTTTCACTTCACTTTTCTTCTTTCCTACTATTCGTAATGAATTTATCAATGCAGCAAGAGTTACGGATGCAGTTCCTTGTTGATCATCGTGCCATACAGGAATTTCTATTTCTGGGTCTGCACGGATTCCATCTAAAACAGCAAAACATTTGGGTTTTTCAATATCTTCTAAATTTATGCCCCCAAATGAAGGTTGGATCAATTTTACAAAATTAATAATCTGATCAGCATCGCAACATGTTTCTTTACCGATACATAAGGGAATGGCATCAACACCACCTAAATATTTGAACAATAAGGATTTTCCTTCCATCACAGGCAAAGCTGCTTCAGGACCAATGTTTCCAAGACCTAAAACTCTTGTTCCATCACTAACAATAGCAATAGAATTCCATTTATTTGTATATTCATACACTTTTTGTTTATCTTTAAAAATTTCGGAAGAAGGTGCTGATACTCCAGGAGAATACCATATCGAAAAGTCATGATAATCTCGAATTTGACAACGAGGAAGTACCTCTATTTTACCCCTGTAGAACTTATGCATTTTGATTGCATTAAGTCCAGGAATTTTTGATTTTCTCAATAACTCTTCTTTAGTTAACTTTTTCATAAGATTTATAATATATCTCTAAATTATAATCGATTATATTATGTATATACATATTTATTATATCTAATACTTTACGTAAAAGATT
This sequence comes from Promethearchaeia archaeon, assembly GCA_029856445.1. Classification (GTDB taxonomy): domain Archaea; phylum Asgardarchaeota; class Lokiarchaeia; order Sigyniarchaeales; family SOKP01; genus Loki-b32. The sequence goes on along the minus strand of JAHQWY010000104.1, from coordinate 134 downwards.
TAAAATCAAAGTAAATCTTCGATTTTTTCACAAACACGCTTACAATCTAAAAATATTAACCCTAATTTTACATCTGAATTTGTAGAAACAGCTAATACGGCATGGGGGCCAGTTGGAAAGACCAAAAAATAGCC
>JAHQWY010000103.1 GCA_029856445.1 Promethearchaeia archaeon | reverse complement strand
TGTGGGACTTATCTCATTAGGAGAAGCTTTACTTTTTGGATTTATTTATGATACATTTTCCTACACATTAGCTTTTCTTTATACAGCAATTCTATTATTGATATTTATCTTGGTATTTGTTATTACAGATTTTTCCAAAATTATTCATAAAGACAGATAATCCTTTTAAGTTTACTTTTTTTCATATAAATTAATAAATATCTAATTTGGGGGCTGCCATCCTTAATGAAAGAAAACTTATGTATTTCCTCTATTGATGTAATTCGAGAAGCAATTAAAAGTTCTAATAAAAATGCAAAAGATTTCGAAGTGAACCCTAATATTTTAATTATTTTTTCTGGATTTCTTCTAAATTATTTAAGAGAACGAGCTAACCTTGAAAAGATTGAATGGTTAATGCCATTTCATCCTTATGCTGCACCAGAACAAATTTATCGAGGAAAATTTCAAGATATATCAATTACAATATTAATACCTCCGATGGGTGCCTCTCCAATATCATCAATTACTGAAGACTTGATCAATTGTGGGGCAAAAACTATTTTATTAGTATGTGGATCATGGGGAGTTGGTGAAAATGTTAAATTACTCGATTATATAATTCCCACACATGGATTGGGATTAGACGGAACATCAATACATTATGGTCGAGAAAAAAATGAAGAAACTGAATTGAATAAAGCAGTTATAAAAGCTTTTATTACTGAAACAAAAAAAAGAACTGAAAATTATCATATCGGGAAAAATTTTTGTAAAGAAGCATTTTATCAAATAAATAAAGAAGAAATTTATGAGATAAGAAAAAAGGGTTGTATTTCAATTGAAAATGGGGAACTAAATGTCCTCGCAACAATCTGTAATCAAAATTCGATAAAATTTGGAGCAATTTTTTATAGCTATTATAATCCTCTTGAAGGCTGGAAAATTCCTTGGAATGACACTAAATATAAGAAATGTGTACAACTTGAAGGTGATATAGCTTTAGGGACATTAATAAAATTGAATAAATAAAATTAATAGAATTTTCTATTTTTTTTCTGTCCATAATTCAGCTAAATATAATATGACCTCGGCAGCTTTTTGTAATGCTAAAGTAGGTATATGTTCTTTTCTTGAATGAAATAATAACCCTCCTGTAAATAAATTAGGGGTAAGTATGCCAATAGCGCTAAGCCTTGCCCCATCCGTACCTCCTCTAGTAGGATGCATTAATACTTCTAAACCTGAATTTTGAATTGCTTGCTTTGCCAAATCAATAATAGTTTGCTTTTTTTCCAAAAATTTTATCATATTTTGGTATTGATGCAAGAAATCTACCTGAATTTCTAATCCTGAATATCTAATTTCATATGCATCCTTTAATTTATTAATATAATTCATCCGTTTGTGATTATTTTTTTCATCAAAATCTCTAATTATTACTTTTGCTGTGGCTTCTTCTGGACTTCCTTGGAGTTTGGTTAAATGGTAATAACCTTCTCTTTTTTCTGTATGCTGTGGTGATTCAGCTTCTGGGAGTTCACTAAAAAATCTGCATGCTATTTCTATAGCATTTATCATTTTGTTTTTTGCATATCCAGGATGGATATTTAAGCCTTTGAATTTAAATGTAGCTCGCCAGGCATCAAAGCATTCATATTCTAATTCTCCCATTTGTCCACCATCAATAGTATAACATATTTTGGGAAGTCTTTTTTCATCCACTTTAGCTATTCCTAATCCTGTTTCTTCATCTGGTGTAAAACAAATAGTTATTGGTCCGTGTTTTAAATCAGGATATTTATTCCATGCGGCACAAGCTGTCATTATTTCTGCGATTCCTGCTTTATCATCAGTTCCTAATAATGTGTCTCCCTCAGATGTTATGATATCAAGACCTAGATATTTTTCTAATAATGGAGAATCATCAAAATGTAATTTTAAGCTTTTATCTTGGGTGAATTTAATGACACTGCCGTCATAATTTCTATGAAGAACAGGTTTAACATTCCTTCCACTTACACCATAATATGTATCTAAATGAGCTAATAAACCAATGGGTATTTTCTTTTCAAATCCTTCACTAGGTGGTAAAGATGCATATACAAATCCATATTCATCATGAATTATATCTTTTAGGTTTAGTGCTTTTAGTTCCTCAACCAATATTTTTCCTAAATCGAATTGGCTTTTTGTAGTGGGGATAGATGTCCCGTTTTCATCTGAAGTAGTACAAATTTTAACGTATCTTAAAAAACGTTCTACAGCATCATCTAGCAGAAATTCTTGTATCTCTTTTGAAATTTCCATATTAATGAAAATTATTCTTAAATTATAAACTTGAATAATCTCTTAATAAAGTGTAGGTGATTTGAAATTATCACTTTCCTTTATATTTTGGTTCTCGTTTCTCAAGAAAGGATTTATGACCCTCCCTAGAATCATCTGTTTTCATATTCTCATTAAACAAATAGGCTTCATTTTGTAATGAACTAGTGAGATCATTGACAAATGAATAATTAAACATAGCTTTATTATAACCAAAACATCTAGTTGGCATTTTTGCTATTTTTTCTATGAACTCTTTAGATTTTTCGTTGAGCTCACCTAAAGGATACACCTTATTTACTAATCCAATCTTGAGTGCTTCCTTTGCATCCAAATGCCGTCCAGTATATACTATTTCTGCTGCTCGTGCAAAACCTATTAATCTTGGAAGAAACCAACTTGCACCATGTAACATACAAATTGCTCTCGTTATTCGGTGATCTCCCATTTCTAGATTATCTGCTGCTAATCGAAAATCACAGGCAAGTGCCAACTCAAATCCAGCGCCTAAGCAATATCCATGCAATAATGCTATAATAGGTACTTGAATCTCTCTTATTAAGTAAATAAGCTTATGATGTGGCAATGAAAATTTTGGATCGAGTTGACCATACTTACCCATATTTTCTAAATCATCACCTGAACAAAAAGCTCTGCCAGATCCATTAAAAACAATAGCTCGAATAGAATCATTTTTTGTTATAGATTCAAAAACTTCTAAAATTTCCTCTATAGTAGGGAATCGTAAAGCGTTTAGTTTGTTAGGACGATTGAGAGTTATAGTAAAGACTCCTGAATCAAAACTAACATTAATATCTTTATAATCTTTTTCTAGAATGATAATTCTCTCCTCCTTATTTTGATATAAAAATTATAAAATTATGAATATTGATTATTTGTAATTATATTTAAAGAAGATCAATTAGTTATAGCTTTTCAATGAAAAATGAAAAGTCTATTTTCTATGAATTTTACTTAGAAAAGTTAAAAGAAAAAAAATTAAAAAAAAATTTACCAAAATCCGAATTTCTCATCTAACTTAGGTCCAAATACAAGGAAATAAGGAATCGCAAGATCTAATACCCCTGCATATAGATTAATTATGGGAGTAAAAATTAAAACTGCTGTTTTCCCTGTAATTTCTTTTAGTCCAAAAATTTCAAAAAACGGGGGTAGGGTAGCATAATTCAAGTTTTCTAATCCCCAATATGTAATAAAAAAGAGATAGTTCATAAATATCATCACTATGATTCTAAAAACTATACTCAATCCTCCGGTTATTACATAATATTTTGGATTCTTTAATTTTAGGCTATTAGTGGTATCCCTTTCCCATAATTTTAGAATTAAATAAGGAATAATGATTAAAGGGATAGTAGCACAAAATTTAAAGAGAGGGCCGATCCAACCACTTGGATCAATAAGTAGCAGACCAAAAGAGCCTGTAACACAACTTATAAATCCTGCATAAGGACCAAATACTAAAAAGCAAATGATCCATACCCATGATACCGGATCAAACATAGCTATTCCCCAATTCGCAATTCTGGTTGCATCAATAATTGGTTTGAGCGTAATTGCCATAACGGTAGATAATGCCCCAAATATAGCGCCTCCAGCGACTTGTAATATCAACTGTGAGCTTTTTGATCTTACAACCTCAATTTCTCCTACTCTAGCTTCAGACATGTTATACTCTTAAATTTTTTGCTTATTATTACTTTTTGAGAATTGGAAATTCCTATTTAAATTTACGGGTAATAAAGATTTCTAATCTAGACGATTAAAATCAGCTATATATTGAAAATATTAAAGATTATTTCAAAATATATTAATAAAGATTATTTTTAATGTGAATTAACATGTATAGATTATACAAAAATTATTACTCTTCTTTCTTATTAAAGTTATAATCTACCCATTTTTGGAGAATTAAAATTAAATTCTAATTTGTTTTTTCCAAATCTAATATATAAAATAAATAATTATTATTTTCAGAATATAAATGACCTAAATTCGCAATACACTCAAATCCAAATTTCTCATATAATTTTCTCGCACTTTGATTATTTTCATCAACAAAAAGAAAAATACGCCTTGGTTTAATTCCAAGTTGGTTAAAATGGTCACAAACAGCTTCTATAGAAATTCTTAATAACTCAGATCCAATTCCTTTTTTTCTATAATCATCATAAACATAAAGTTCTTCAAACTCAACCACACCAAAATTAGGATCCTCTTTTATATACCACAATATTTTCCCAATTATTCGGTTTCCATCTTTAGCTAGAATTGTATTATTGTGGGAGAGATAACAATCGGCTCTGTTTTTAATTATGTTTTTATCATTAAAATGTTGAAAGCTCTCTGTTAATTGTTCTTTATCTGCTGATGTACCCTCTACAATCTTAATACCCTTCACTTTCATTTCAACAATTTTTTTTGTTTAGCATCCAATTCCAACCAATCACTAATGTTCTTGAGTTGTTTTCTTGAAGATCCACATAAAATTTTCAAGAAAGGGAGTAAATTCTGAATGAAATCAATCTGTGAAATCTCATATTTCTTATTTAATTTCTCAACTAAATCTTTTTGACTACCAGTAACAGAAAAATAACTCCCTGTACTATATCTTGGAAAAACAACTCTTTGAAAGCCTTTCGCTTCAGGAGTCTCTTTTCTAGATAATGCAACACCTCCCGCAAAAAGGTCAAAAAAATAAGGTAATAAACCCCAATATTGATTAATACGTATTCTACCAAATATTTCATCTGCTAAAGAGAGATTTTCATAAGCATTTACAAGTTCTCTATTAGTTTTTATGAATGTTGGAAGATTTTCATTTACCCACTTGTACAGAAAATTATAATCAACATCGGATCTGTCTGTCAAATTTCGAGCTTCTCTTAAGGAATTGACATGGAATAAATCTCTTATTAAAGTGAAAATTTCCTCTAAAGAATCTCTACGTAGGCTAAGAATAAATTCTTTTACATCTCCTTCTAATTTTCCTTGACTAATTCCTTGAATATCATTTATTACTCCGCGCAAATCCCCATTATTCCTTTCAATAATTAATTCTAAATCTTCTTCTTTGAGTTGGGTTATATTCTCGTTTTTTAGAATGTTGTGAGCAATTCTTAATACTTCTCTTTTAGGTAATGGATGGACTTCAAACCTACGAATTTTATTGTATAATGCTTGAAGACTCGTTTTATATTCGTTTGAACACATTATAATAGGAAATTGAGTATTTTGGACTAATTCGATAATAGTCGGAACGGCTCCTCTATCTTGGACGCCGTAAATACCATCTACTTCATCAATAAGAATTAATTTTTCTTTAGATTCAGTTATAAAATCCATTATACCTCGTGATTTTGTAGTTTCTTTCAACTTTTTCTCTAAGGTTGCCCTTGTTCGTGTATCAGATGCATTTGTTTCTATAACTTCCATATTTAAATCATTTGCTAGAGCATATACAATTGATGTTTTTCCGATTCCCGGAGGACCTTCTAAGAGAACAGCTGCTTTTTCTACATCAATTTGTAAATATTCTTTTTGTTCCTTTTCTATGACTATCTTATTATATTCTCTTATCTTTGCATTTTCGTTATTGACTCTCCTTCTTTCGATAAAGAAACTTTTTATAAAATCGACTAATTCTTCATCCAGTTTTACCCTTTGACCACTTACCCGCGCTGTAGGTAAGGCCATTTCCTTTAGGCTTTTTGGTCTATATTTTTCAACCCACGGCATTTTAACGGTCTTAGACACTATCTTCACCTACAAATATTGACTAAATAAACAAAATTTAGATAATAAAGCAGATATTTGAATGTCGCTATCTCTCCCATTGAGTGCCCTGAAATCAGCCTCAGCTATTAGATTAATCATCTCACTTCTCGCGTATCTGCTTAAAGGTAATTTATTAATCTCATTAAGTATAAGTTTGAATAACTCATGAATTGTATAATTGTAATTAGAGAGAATTTTACGGGCTAATTCTCTAGATTTTGGAAAATCCCCCTTCAATGATATTAATAGAAGATTCCTTACGAGATCATTTTGAAATCTTTGAGCATTTTCGTATATGACATTTTTATCGATTTTATTTCCAGAAACACTACTTAATTGTAATAGATCTATCGCTTGAAATATTCTACCTTCAGAAATTTTATACAATATTTCAATACTTTCATCGGACAATTCAAGTGATTCATTATTGGCAATATCACTCATTAATTTTGCAAAATGCTCTAATTTTACACGATGAATTAAAAATATCTGACATCTGCTTACTATTGGATCTATAATACTTGAAATTTTTGTTGTAATTAAGATCATTCGACAATTAGAACCATAAGTCTCCATTAATCTTCTAAAACCTTGTTGATTGCTTCCCAAAGTTTCAAAATTCTTTACAACTAATATTTTAAAGGGTGAAGCCCCTAAAACTTTTAATTGAGCAAAGGGTTTTACTTTAATTTGGATAAATGCTGGTGTTGTAATTCGTCTTCCTGCTATACTCCCTACTTTACTTGTAGATACATACGCTTCTGACCTTGCCTGTTTTCTTTCTTCTTCATTCAATGGAAGATTTGCATATACTAATTTAAAGTTTGCTCCAAATTCTGTACCTAAGAACTCTTTTGAAAATAAGGTTGCAAGAGTAGTTTTACCAATACCTTCAACGCCAATGAAAAGTAAATGTGGAAAATTTTTCTGGTGTATTATATTCTTTAAAGCTTTTTTGATCTCGGTTTGACCACAAATTTGATCTAAGTTTTTTGGGTAATATTTAATTCTCCAAATAGGGATTTCTTCAGTCAAAATTCTAATTTCTCATTCTTTAATTTTCTCTATAATTTCCGCTATAAGTGCTGAAACTTGGATATTTTCGTCTGCACCTTGACTTATTCGATAATCAACATCGGCAATATATGATCTTAAAGCGGGCACCTTATTAGGGTCTATATTAATATCCGATAAAGTATTAATTAATTGTCTTATAAAATTCCGACTATCAAATGTTTCAATCGAATTTATTATTTCTATTGATTTCATAAAATCTTTATTCTTGAGAGCTATAATTAATTTATCCATAGTTCCTTTATCCAAAAATCCTGAAATCTTCAAAATCTCGTTAAAATCTAAACTACTTAATAGTTCAAGAGCAACGGCCATTTGAAGAGTATTAATTGCTTTTCTTAAATCTCCCCCTGAAATGAAAAACAGATGTTCATAAAATTTTTCTGATTTATCCTCTGGGATCTTCAGTTTTTCCTCTTTGACAATAAATTTTAATCTCTCAATAATCTTTTCCTTAGGTAATTTTACAAACCTAAACACAGCACATCGGGAGATGATTGGATCTATAATTCGATTTATATAATTGCATAATAGAATAAATTTGATATTAACTGATGCTTTTTCAATAATTCTTCTGAGAGCTTGTTGAACTTGACCTGGAATATTATCAGCTTCATCTAAAATAACGAATTTTAAAGAACCATTTTTAATAATATTCTGATTTACAAAATTCTTTAACACATCTCTTACAAAATCTATTCTAACAGTATCAGATGCATTCAATTCTAAGAGATTGGTGCTCAGTTCCTCTTCTTTGAGGAAATTATTTACAATTATTAAAGCAGTGCTGGTTTTTCCGGTTCCCGCTGGTCCTGTAAAAATCATATGAGGCATATTGCTATTTCGAACAAATTCCTTGATATTGCTAATTGCAAGGTTTTGACTTACAATGTCAAAAAATGACCGGGGGCGATACTTTTCCACCCAAGGAATTTCCAAGCCCATTTTCTCAATTTAAATTAGTATAAATTCAAAAGCTAAAAAATTTATTTTCTTACTTTAACGATATTCTATTCACTGTTGCGAGTTAGGTCCAACTCTAAGACCTCATATACTTTTTTAAACTTCATCTTCTCATATAAATTTGTAGCCTCAACTGCTTTTTCTTTAATATTAACTTTCACCTTCTCAACCTTAATTCTCTTTAGATGTTCTAAGGCTTTTTCTAATAGAAGATGTCCAGTACCTTTACTTCGATATTTTTCCTTTAAGAAGAATTGTTTAATATATCCCTCAGATGATCCTAATGGATCTATACGAAGCTCTGCAATAATCATTCCAACCACAGAATTATCATCTTCATCAATAGCAATGAGAATTCCATGACGTTGCAGAGGATCAAAAAGACGACGTCTTATTCCCCAGTCAAAACGTTTCGGATCAAACTCTTGCCCCAATCCTTCCACTAATTGTTTAGTTAATTCTTGTAAGGACTCTATCTGATCAGGATTGGCGATCTCCACACGGATTTGCAAAATTTAACCACCTTAATTATCTAATCATTGTATAATAAATTCTAATACAATAATATTGATTCTTTAAAATTAAAACTTTCTTTCTTAACTTATGAATAATAAATAACAGATGAGATATTGATTAGTACTGCTTTTTATCAAAAAAATGGTATTTTAAAAAAATTATATAAAAACTGGCATTTGTAGATGGAAATGTTAAAAATGGCGAGCTGATGTCCCATCCCAAGCTTTCACATTTTCATTTACCCATCCACACTTTGGACATTTTTCTGGAAGTTCCCAACTCTCTAAAGCTGGATGAATTCGGCAATACAAACCTCCACAACTCCGACAAACTAAATATTTTGCTCCGCATTCCGCGCACATTTTCAATTGTCCTTGCTCTACAAAAGGAAAAGCTCTCCGCATCCATTCATCATGTGCTAGACTAAATTGCTCTTTTCCACAAACAATACAATGAACTCCATCTTCTTGATGAGTCATATAATCACACCATTCTTATATCTATTCGAATAAAAGTCTATAAATTTAGAATTTTATGCTTTTTTTAATATAATAATAAAATACTAAATTAAAAATTAAACGATTTCGAAAGGCAGATTATTATTCACTATTAATATATTAATAACAATTATTTTTAAGAGGGAAAAATGTGGGAATAATTTAGATAAACAAGAAAAAATGCATAGAAGGTTTAAATTGATCCCGTAGGGATTTTATCAAGTCTTTATTCTTTTCCATTTCTAATAAAAGAGAAATCCCTCCTAGTAATATTACTTCTAGGGGGATTTTTTTTTTATTTTTGAACCTAACAAGTAAAATTTGTATAAAATTATTCCATTAATACATTGCATTAAATTCCATAACTAAGCGAACAATATCCGCTTTTCGATAAGCGGATGGTATTTTAATAGTATTTTCACGGCAAAACTGTTTTAATTGTTTTACTGTCCATTGTTTAAAATTAGATCTATCATTTTTTAATTCAGACTTTTCAGATTGCTGGATGCTTTCCAAAACTTCAATTGCCTCAACTTCACCTATCTCAGCATTAAAATGAATTCGGAGCTTATGACCTACAAGTTCAACAGGTTCCTTTGGGAGAGATGATATTATTTTCCACTCTTTTTCCTCTACAGGCTTATTGAATATTTCTGCCTTTTTTAAAATCAAACCATATAACGTATTATTACCTATAAGTATATTCTTGCGCTTGAAGTGTTTAGGAACATCAATTTTTAGAATTCTCTCTAAAATATTTCTAGATTTTTCATTTTTCTTCGAATTCTCATAAGAGGGTGCTTTAGTTTCATTTTTATCAAGATATTGATATCTTTTATCTATAAGTTGAACTTTTTCAGCCTTTTGGTCTAAAACAGATATGATTTTTTCTTTCTCTATCTCAATAGGAGCATCATAAGTTTCAGAATCTATTATAATGGATTTCTTTCTAAATCCAAAAGTATTAAGAAATTCATAAGGTTCATCCCCTTGATCAATTGATATAATTTTACATCGATG
>JAHQWY010000102.1 GCA_029856445.1 Promethearchaeia archaeon | reverse complement strand
TCAAGTGTTTGTTATATTCAGTTTATTTTTGAAAGCGATGATCAAAGTTGGTTTAATACAAAATTATATGAATTTGATCTGCAATCTACCTATGCTTTTGATCTCCCTATAACTGATCAAGAGTATGTTGCCTTGGAATTTGATTTAAAGGGAAAACTCTCAACTGTAAATGGATTTTATGCCTGGATAAGAACTTTGAATCTAACCAAAGCGTCAACCTCTCAATTAAACATTACATTATACCGATCTAATTCCACAGTAGTTCGTACAGATGGTAATCTAAGGAATATATTGATGGCACCAAATTATAATGAACTGATCGATACTCAATTGGTTAGCTATAGTGCTGATCAATTATCCTATTTTGGATTCAACATTGCTAACACTCAAGATTTAAACCTCTCAAATTATTTCATTGTCATAAAATCGACGAACTCAGACCTAGTCTACAGTTTGGTGACGATTCCTTATTATAATTACGGAGAAGCTGGAGGAAGAACTGAACATCAATTAATTATAACGGGAGATAATGGTGTAAGTTGGAAATTCTCAAAAAAAATAGTAAAAACAGATTATATTCCTACTGATCATATAAACTATAATCAAGATGCTAGCTCTTTTAAACTGAATGTTACCAGAGGTTATATGCCTTCTGATTTTATGTTTGAGGATAATAATACCCTACGGATTCAAGATATGACAATAAATAATTATGAAGACAATTCATATCCATACAACGGAAGTTCATATTTAACTTGGGGAATAGGACGATGGAATAATACCTTTACCACCACAATTGAAGATACTCCCTCCAATAAATTCCAGGTTTACTTAAATTGGAATAAAAGCATTATTGAAGGGTTTAAATTTAATGTTTCTTATTATTCTGTAGAAGCTTATTGGATTGAAGGCGCTTCAGCATATTATAACGCAACTTACAATGTAAATCCAGAATGGGCATTAACATTTGACTTAAATAAATCAGATTCGAAATTTAATAATTGGGATTTTTTTGAATTTTGGTTTGTGTATCCAGATTTCATGAGTGCTCACAATATTACAAATCCAGATGATGAAGAGTTTCTTTGGTTATTAGAGGAAGCATCAGTTGTAGAAGATCGTCCTGGTAATATAAAATTAGTTATTGATGAATCTTTTTCAACCCTTAATGGAATTTACACACTTAATCTAACGAGTTATAACTTTATTGATGAGATGCGTACTTATATTAATTACTATGGAACATTATGGGAAACAAATGGTTTTATGTATGGAGATAATATTTCTATAAGTGTTGATATTCAAGATCATAATTTTCAAGCACCCTTAAGTGGTGATATTAACGCTACTCTGTTTTATCCTAATGGTACAAGATATCCAAATGCAGAAATGACATCTTCATCAGGAGTTGTTGAAGAATCCGTACTCACCTACGATTTCAATAATAATACAATTTTGGATGTTACAAAGGATAACATTGTTTTCGGAAAATATAATTTAGGATTCTTTTGGTTTAATGGTTCTGCTCTAGGATGCAAAAAAATAACTCTGTATTTAGATGCTTATGACCTTGAATTATATAACTGTACCTATATATCATATTTAGGGACAAATGCACTTATTGGGGAAATGAAAAGAAAAGTCTTTCAGAACTATACTATATTGATCGCTTCTATTAATGATACAACAGGTATTCCAAACCCAAATTTTTATCCAATAAATAATACAGACTTAAACCAGGTGTATTCTTATCAAATAGGAAAACAGGAGTTAACACTTTTAATGGATTCTTTTATGCAAAGTGAAGAGATTTTAAATCCAAACGAAATAGTAAACTTTAAAATTGCCCTCCAAAATACCCATCCTTTTATCACACTTGATGCTTCAATTAGTGTAAAGTTAGTGTCATACGTGAATGAAGAATGGATAATAACCGAAAACAATTCACCAACCATTAATCTCAATTTCTCAGGAACTCCTGATGATACTTATGAATTCGATGTGAATCTTACAATCCCGAATATAGATGCAGTTACAAACACTTGGGAAGGATTAAATGCACCCATCAGGTTAGGAGGTGCAAAAGCATTAGTTACATTATCAATTGATGATATTGATATCGGAATATATGAAAGTCCAAATTATTTACTTTTAAGTAATGAGACAAAGAACAATTTTGAAGGCCATATTCTTGGTTTAACAGTAGGAGAAGAAGCCTCAAGTAGAAATTTGATATATGAATTTGAAAGAGATCATTGTCTTTACTACCCTAATAATTCTTCATTTTTAGTTAATATAATTGATAAAAATTATGTGAGTAGTTATAAACAGTTCGATGACAAGTTCTTATTAAACCTAAATAGTAAATTCACTAACATATCGATAACTCCAGATTCTCCGAGAACTGGTGAAATAATCAATGTTAGCTCAATCTTGATGACAGAATTTGGAGATGAGTTACCTTCAAAGAATGTAACTTGTGAATATTATAATTCCAGCTTTAAATGGGTTAATATTGGTATCGATCTAACAGATACAAATGGATCTGTTTCATTTTTAATAAATACAGCAGCGATAGATTTTAATGAGGAAGAAGACTTAATTTTAAGATTATCTTGGGATGGCGATACTGTAAATGGAGCTTCAAAAAATATTACTGTGGATTTAATTCAAGAAATAAACAATTTTTCAATTTCGATTAGACAAAATAAAGTCTTTATCTATAAAAATAAAGGAGCAACACTGAGAATCACGATAAATAATTTTGGAGACTCAAATTTAAGATTCTTTAATATGACGGTTAATATTGAAGGGGATTTAGAATATTCAATCGTAGAAATAAATAATATTAAGTTAGATAAACTTGAACCAGATGAAACTATGGAGATAGTGATTGAGATTAAGATTCCTCAGATTGATACCCTTAATATTACTTTTACAATTACAGCTCAAAATATTCTGACAGGTGAAAATATCACGATTTCGGAACAATCCGCATTCCATGTATTCGATACTCCATTATCCGATTATTTTATTGAATTAATTATGTTTATCATGATAGCAATTTTTGCCATAATGTGGATTTTAGCAATTACTTTTGCTTTCAGAGTTAGAAAAAGAATTGAAGAACCAGTTGAAAAAGTCGAAAGAAGACCAAGAAGGGGGAGATACGTAATGGTTTCTGATCTCAAAAAACCTGAACCCCCTAAAAAAGTGCCTAAAAAGGTAGAAGAAGTTAAACCAGAGAAAACAACAGATCTAGATTCCTTATTAGAAGAAAGAGGCTTAACGGATAAGAAGAAAAAACCAAAGAAATGAACTATTAATTACACAATTTCTTTTTTTGAAATTTTAGAAAAGGAGAAAATAAAATTAAATTATAAGTTAGATATTGTTATTAAGTTTCTTTTCAGTAGTGCAAGGGAGCTTCTCCCGTCTGAACCGGCTAAAGCAATTAAAACATTTTTTTCAGATCCCACCAAGACAGCAAATCCTTTGTCTAATTCAATAGTCGTGGTTTTTAGGCCTCCTTTACCGATATCTTTGCCAAGATTGTTTGAATCCTTAATAATAGCAGCACACGCCTTCGCTATTTTTCCATGGTCCATATCAGTTATTGTTTGACCAACTATTACTTTCCCATCTGCATCAGCGGCAATCAAGCCTTCACATTCAGGAACAATGTCCATGAGTTCCGCCAATTTACCTTCTAGAGTTTTTTTATCCACCATAATTATGTCCTTATAAAAAATTTGAATAGTTTTGAAATTTGAAGTTGGTTAAGAAATTATCTTAATTAAATTTAATTTAAATATATCGTTTAAGCAATTTAAATTTATCAACTAATTAAAAAGAGAAATTTTATTTTGATTTATTCAATATTGTATCAAAACTATTGAAAATATCTTTCACAAGTTATTTATTTTAAAATTTGAGTGTTATTTTTATGGATAAAGTCGATAAAGACAAAATTGAGAAGATCATATCCGATAGAGAAAAAGCTCAACACATATTCCTCTCAAAAGGTTCAAAAGTTTATAAATCATTTCTTGATTTAGAACGTGGCGCATTTTCTGATGGTGAATTGAAAAAAGTTTATAAAGAATTAATTGCCTTAGGAATATCAATCGTGATTAATTGTGAGTCATGTATTGAATGGCATAGTAAAGAAGCATTGAAAAGTGGCGCTACAGAGCAGCAAATAATTGAAGCAATTGAGGTAGGAATAGAAATGGGAGGTGGACCTGCTACAGTATCAAGCAGATTTGCTTTAAAAGTACTCGAATATTATAGAAATAGTTAAGATTTATTGGATTATTTTTTCTTTTTTTCTAAATATCTATAATTAATAGTTATCACTGCTTAACTCTTACTTTAAAAAAGGAAAATTAAAAAAATTATTTCAAAATAATTAAAATCAGATTCTCTTCAAGGGCAACCATAGTTTCACCCTTTGATGTCTCCAATCTTATAAAACTTAGTTCTCCTTCTTTTAATGCTTCAACGACCTGTTTGCCTTTTCCAATGAGCGATGTTACATAAGCAGCAACCTCTTCACTGAGTTCTATCTCCATATTAGAATCAATTGGTAAACCACTGGAATCACAGATAATCACTCCACGAATTCCTTCACGTTCCTCGAAACGCCGAATTATATTTTTTACTTCTTGACGGTTAATCAAATTTAATCACACCTTAAGGAATATATTCTAAATATTTAATATTATTATAGATTACGGGTTTAAAAATTTATATTAAAGTAATTAGATTGAAATTTTCTCTAAAATTGAAATATTAATAAATAGTCTCTTTTCCTATTATAGAAAATAATCTTTAAACATGTTAAGTTTTCTCTCTTCACCTACAGAGGTAAGAAATCCTTGATAAGAATGTCCTGAAAATATAAGGAAATTGTCTGTGATTTCGGGATTGTACATAATTTTATTTTTAATAGATGAGAATAGCTGATTTGAGTTTCCTCCCCCAAAATCTGACCTCCCAATACTCCTCCGAAATATTAAATCCCCTGTAAAAATGATACCATCAATTTTTTGCCCTTTATATTCTATTATATCTTTTGAATAAAAACATAATGAATCCGGTGCATGTCCAGGAGTTTCTAAGACATGTAAATTGTATTCTCCAACTTTGATAGTATCTCCCTCTTTCAATTCATTGTCAGAAAATCTTCGAGAGTGTTTATGATGCATGATAGGAATATCATAATAACTTTTAACTACTCCCGCTGCGCCTACATGATCTCCGTGACCATGGGTAATTAAGATAGAGATTGGTTTTGCGTTTAAATCTTCAACTGTATTAATAATTCTTTCTGATTCACTACCTGGGTCAATAATTACGACTTCTTTTGTTTCTGATGAGCCAAAAATATAAGTATTGGTAATATACATTCCCACGACAAGGTGTTTTAATATCAAAATGAAACTACTCCATTCAGAATTTAGAGATTAAAATATTATTTAGGCTTTATTCTTTATCATTAAATTACTAGCGAATCTCCTTTATAAGTGACTCAAGAATTGGAAGGTTCTATTTAAAGAAAATAATTTTTAAACATATTCATTCTTCTTTCTTCCCCTACGCTTGTAGTATCCATATGACCAGCACATATTAGGAAATTATCTGTTATCTCAGGATTATTCATAATTTTATTTTTTATCGAGGAAAATAATAAATTAGGGTTTCCTCCTCCAATATCCGATCTCCCAATACTTCTCCTAAAGATTAAATCCCCTGAGAAAATAATTCCATCCATTTTTTGCTTATCATCTGTTCTTAGATCTTTTGAATAAAAACATAGAGATCCTGGAGAATGACCTGGAGTTTCTAGAACATTTAAAGTAATTTCTCCTACGTTTATAATATCACCCTCGTTCAGCCATCTATCTGCTTTTTTCGTATTATATATTCCAGAATCATATTCCTTTTTACTATACATTAAAGGAATGTCGAAAGATCGTTTTATTTTTGTGACAGCTAGAGTATGATCAAAATGTCCATGCGTTAATAAAACAGCTATAGGCTTAGCTCCTAATTCCTCAACAGTTTTAATTATGGATTCTGGATTTCCTCCAGGATCAATAATTACTACTTCTTTAGTCGTAGAAGAACCAAAAATGTAAGAGTTAGTCCCAAGAGGACCTACTATGAGTCTCTTTAATATCAAAAAAATTTACTCTTTTTTAGGAATTAAAGGTTAAAATAAAATAGGAATTTATTTTTTAACTAATTCATTAATTTCATTTAGTCGCTTATAAACGTCTACACCCTTTTCAGTTAGCTTAATGTGCTTAATTTTATTATTCTGCTCGATTTCGATGAGTCCTTTTTTGATTAGGTCATCTTTTACTCTAAAAAACGAATTGTAATATGAAAATTTATTCAATTCATTATAAAAAGTATGCTTATCTAACTTATTATTATTTTTTGTAAGCACATACAGCGTATCCTTAAACCCCTTCTTCTTTAACAACCCGATTAAATCTTCAAATATCATTTTTCTTTTTCTATCTCCTATACCTAATTAAAATGTTTATACTAATTTGTAATTGAAAATTAAAAAAGACTTAAAAAACCTTTGATCTTGATGAATTTCCATCTAGGCAACTTTTACTACTAACATAAAGAAATCAAATTTATTGTGATACTTGATTTTTTTCAGTTTGTGAATTGAACCTATAAAAGATATTTATAAAATTTTTCATTAGATTAAAAAAATTATTGAACAATGTTTATAAACCTTAATATTCTAGGTTTATAAAGCGTTTAGCTATAATTCCTTTCAGTGGGGAAATAAATGGGTAAATTTAAATATGAGCAAGACGTTTAATTTAATGGTTAAATTGATTAAACAAAATTTTAAAAAAGAATTAAATGAACAAATTTTTAGAGGTGATGTTGAAAAGTTAAACATAAGCTCAATTTTGATCAGAAGTATTGAGGAAAGTGATAAAAAAATTAATGAGATTCCCTCTTTAAGACTCTGCAAAATAAAAGAGAGAATATTAGAAAGCTACATTAAAGGAAAAATCAACAAATAATTTCAAACTAAATCTTTTCTTTCTTTTTTTTTCATTTATTTAAGCGATAATTTCTTAATTCTATATTTGTTTTAATAATTATATTTATGCCTGAAGTAACAGAAGTAACAGCTGACATCGTAATTTTAGGGCACTTAGCTAAAGATATTATAGAGGTTGATGGAAATAATCAAATATCTTTAGGTGGTGCAGTTTATTACGGAGGCATAGCAGGAAGCCATATGGGGCTTAAGATCGTAATTATTACACGATTAAAAAAAGAAGATTTTCCATTTCTAGAGATATTTCAAAAGAATGGAATAAAGTATTATGTATCTCCTTCAGAGGAGACTTCAGGTTTAAGAAATATATATTCTTCTAAAAATATGGAATTTAGAGAATATCAACCGCTTGGATTTGCAGGATTATTCAAAAAGGAAGAAATAGTTAACTCCTTGAATCCAAAATTCTTTGTTATAGCCCCTATTATTGCTGGTGAGGTAAATTTAGATTTATTAGAACACCTTAAAAAAAAATTTCCTTTAAATTTATGTTTAGACATTCAAGGGTTCATAAGATTTAGAGAAGATTTAAGAGTAGTTTATAAATCATTATCCCTCAAAGAGAGGAAGAAGATCCTCTCAAATATTAATGTATTAAAATTAGATCAAACTGAAGCAGAAGTTTTAACTAATCAGAAAGAAATTACCAAGGCTGCGAAAGAATTAATAACTTCTGGACCTAAAGAGATTTTAATTACCCATAAGAAAGGTATTTCGGTTTATACTTCTAATGAATCATATGAGTTTCTATGGAAAAATAAAAATTCAGATGGGAGAACTGGGAGGGGAGATACTGCATTTATCAGTTATTTAGGTTCACGGATCACGAAAACGCCTGAAGAATCACTAAAATTTGCAGCAGCTCTCACATCTTTAAAGTTAGAAACTCCAGGACCATATAATCTACCATTATATCAAGTTGAAAAACTAATTAAAGAAAAATACTGAGGATCAAATATGAAAGTTGGAGGAATCATTGATATATCAACAAAGGACATTCCTAAAAGATCAAGCATGGTCATATTTACTGTAGGCTGCAATTTTAAATGTAAGTTTTGTCATAATAAATATCTCTTACAACCTAATGTTGGCAGGGAATATACAATAGAAGAATTAATTGATAAGATTACTACTAATTCATTGGTTAGTGGTGTGAGTATAACGGGAGGTGAACCAACTCTTCACAGAGATTTACCTACACTTTGCGAACAAATTCAAAAGACTGGAAAATATTTAAGTATTGATACGAATGGCTCGAATCCCCAAGCAATTGAAAAAATCCTACCTTTTATCAACAGAGTAGCTTTAGATCTTAAAGGGGCCTTAAACCAAGAAAAATTAAAAATCATTACTGGAGTAGATGTAGATATCAGCGATATAGAGAAAACTATTGAAATTTTAAACAGTTCCAGTGAAGTAGACTTTGAAATAAGAACCACTTATGTAGGGAATTTGTTAACAAATGAGGATCTGAAAGACATCTTAGGATACCTTTCAAAGAATAAGTTTAAAGGCACTTTTGTCTTGCAGCAATATCAGTTTTTCGAAGGTGTAGGGGAGGAATTTAAGAAGATATTCTCAAAACCTGAGCACGATCTTTTAGTAAAGCTGTTAGAACCTTATAAAGATGTACATCTGCCATTTAAAATCTTCTTACGAGATGAAATTGTCGGATACTGTAATTTTAACGATATATAAGATTATTTGTTTTTACCTAGTGTTTTTGTTTCTATTTTTGATTTCATGGCATAAAAAACTCCAATTCCACATAATATTATTATCACTTGAATAACTATAATTAGCCAATCAAAGGTGAATAATAAAGAGATGCTAATTACAGAGCCAAGTAAAGCGATTATAGGAATTCCTTTATAGCTTGGTTTTAATTCAAATGATCTTTCCAAGTCTGGTTGCTTTTTTCTTAGAGCAATTAAACTAATATTTACTAAGAAAAAGTTTATGAGTACACCAAAAACCGTTGCGTGGGCAACCATAGAAATGTCACCAAAAAATATTGGAATTATAGTAAAACACATGGTTAATAGTACTGAGGTTGTAGGGGTTCTAAATTCAGGAGAGATTTTACCTAATTTTTCTGGTAGTGCTTTATCTCTAGCCATACCATACATCATCCGAGATGTAACAATTAGCATGATAAGAACGGTATTAGCTGTGGCAAATAATCCTATAAAAGACATAACTATCCCCCCTCCTGAGCCTAAGACTTCTGTGGCGACGTCATTTAATGGAGCATCAGAATCTGCTAGATTATTATAAGATAAAATACTTACTACTGAAATAGCAGTTAAGCAGTAAAGAATTGTGGTTATAATAATTGAATAAATAATAGCTCTTGGTATATTCCGTTGAGGATTTTTTACTTCTTCTGCGATGTTGGCAATATCTTCAAATCCTATATAGGCAAAGAAGATTAAAGCGACAGCAGAAAATATTGCAGCAAAAGAAGCTCCTGAAGGAAGTACAAAATAATTAGGTTCACGTTTTCCGAAAAAACCAAGAATAATGATAATAATTAAGCCTGAAGCTTCAATTAATGTAAATATAATGTTAGTTCTAGTGGAAGTCTTAATACCAATCGAATTTATAACACTGAGAGCTATAACAAGTAAAACAGCATACACGATAATTATAAATATTGAAGAAATATTGAGTAAATCGGCAAGATAACCACCAAAAGCTAAAGCTACAGTAGCAGCAGATAATATCCCTGAAAAGATAATTATCCAGCCCAGTATAAACGATAAGATTCTCTTTTTAAATGCTTCTTCCGTATAAACAAACTCTGCAGCACTCTTAGGGAACATTGCTGAAAGTTCAGCATATGATAATCCTGTCAATGCCCCAGTTATAGATGCGAGTACAAATGCTAACCATGAGATATTGCCTGTAATCCCTACAACTTCTCCTATTAAAGCATATATCCCTGCACCTAATACATTTCCAACACCATATACAGTAAGAGCAAATAATGACACTCTACGTTTTAATTTCGGTGGTTTTCTAATTTCTTCCATGATTATCCACTTCTTAATGATGTTGTATTATTATATTTT
>JAHQWY010000505.1 GCA_029856445.1 Promethearchaeia archaeon | reverse complement strand
ATCTTCCACACTTCTTACAAATTTTTCTGATTCTGCCCCACTTAGCCAATACATATTAATTCTTTGATTTCCGAAACCTCTAGATTCTAAAATTCTGTTAGCAAATTCGACATGTTTATTAGCCGTAAAATTACCGTTTTTAAATTGGCACTCATTAGGTCTTCAACCAACAAGCATCACTCCATCTGCTCCAGATTTTATGCTATAAAGGATATGCTTTAAATCTACTCTTCCTGTGCAACGAACTTTAATTATTTTTATGGAAGAAGGATATTTCATTCGAGAAACACCTGCTAAATCTGCTGCACTATATCCTCACTTTAAACAAGCAAAAGCAACAATTTTATAGTTATAGTTGTCCATTGTTTAACCACCTCCTAAAATTCCATCAATTTCTGCGAATAATTGATGATCTCGATAATATCTTATGTCAATTGCCTGAGTAGGACAGCATGTCGCACAAATACCGCATCCATCACAGTTTATCTCATCAATGAACGCTCCTATATCTTCTTCAATTCTAACGGCATTTTTAGGGCATTCTTTTTCACATCTTCTACAGGAAATACAAAAATCGCTATTAACTTCAGCAGTGATTAGCTCAATATCAATTTCTCCAGGTGATGTTAATTCTGCTACTTTACTAGCAGCAGCTCTAGCTTGAGAAACTGAATAAGAAATATTTTTCGGTCCTTGAGCAAATCCGGCTATAAATATACCTTTCGACTTAGTTTCTTGTGGTAATAAACCGAAATGTGATTCTGTGAGAAATCCATAAGTGTTAGTATCAAGATTTAAGATATCTACAATTTGCTGAGTCCCTTTTGAAGGTAAAGCGGCTGTAGATAATACAACTAAATCAGCATCTATTTTTACAATTTTATCCGTCAATGTTGAATACACTCGAACTTTCACGTTTTTTGTTTCAGGGTCTTCAGAAATTTCACCTACCTTCCCACGTATCATTCTAATACCTGCGTCTTTAGCACGTTCATAGTATTCTTCAAATCCTTTTTCAGGGGTTCTTATATCAATATAGCAGATTGTTATGTTCGCATCAGGAAATTCTTCTAAAAGCAATCTTCCATTCTTTAAAGCAAGCATACAGCACACTCCGCTGCAGTAAGTTCTTTCTTCTTCTCTACTTCCGACACATTGTATGAAAACTATTTCTTTAGGTTTTTTTGTATCAGAAATTCGATGCACATGACCTTCAAGCGGTCCATTTGGAGCTAATATTCTTTCCAATTGAGCCTGAGTTATAACATTTTCAAATTCTCCATATCCATATTCGTCGTATGGTTCATGAATATCCCAACCAGTTGCTATGATGATTGTACCAACTTCAATACTAATTTCTTCTGGTTCCTGGCCAAAGTTGATGGCATCCAATTCACAAGCATCTACACATGAAAAGCACTCTACGCAAGCATTTCTGTCAATATCATATATAAACGGTACTGCTTGACCAAATGCAATATCTATTGCTTTTCGTGCTCCTAAATTTTCATCAAAATAATTCGTTGTAAAAACTGGACACACTTCAGCACATGCACCACAGCCATTACATTCATCGGTTGTATAACGTGGTTTCTTCTCAATTGTGACCTTATAATTACCGACATATCCTTCTACCTTCTTAACTTCACTATAAGTTATCAATTCAATATTTTCATTTCTATTGACCTCTAACATTTTAGGGCCGCAAATTCATATTGCACAGTCATCTGTTGGAAAAGTACGGTCCAACTGAGCCATTCTTCCTCCAATTGTCGTTTTTCGTTCTACTAAGTAAACTTTAATACCTTGATTGGCAAGATCGAGGGCTGCATTCATTCCTCCTATTCCACCCCCGACCACCAAAGTAGCTTTAGTGACAGGAACAGTTTTGATAGGGACAGGCTCAAGGCGTTTTGCCCTTTCAATGCCACTTTTTACTAAAATTTTTGCTTTTTCAGTGGCTTCTTCTTTAGTGTCTGTACACCAAGAACAATGTTCGCG
>JAHQWY010000504.1 GCA_029856445.1 Promethearchaeia archaeon | reverse complement strand
TATGGTGCTTGTACGAATCAGTTGGTCTCATTAGAAGTGGTTTTACCAACAGGCGACATCATAGAAACTGGATCTCAAGCTAATAAATACTCAAAATTTCCCTTCAATAGATTCGGGAATGGTCCCGATCTAGCTGGGCTTTTTTGCGGTGATAATGGAATTTATGGTGTCAAAACTCGAGTCTCTCTAAAAGTATTTCCAAGACCTCCTTTTGCTGCGTATAAAACTTTTTTATTACCACGTAAAGATGTAGAGGTCGCATCTCAAATCATGATGGATATAAGACGAAAAGGAATAGATATCTATGATACAATCTATATACCTCAAGTTATAGTTGCAACAAGCGCTCCATTGGGTTTGTTTCCAATGTGGGATCATTTAAAAAAGAAACGAGGGATTCTTTTTTATACAATAGAAGCTAACTCAGATATTGAATTAACTGAAAGAGTTAAACAATTAGACGAGATATTTTTGAGTAAAAAGACAGAAGTATTAGGTCCTGAAATCTCCGATGGTAATTTTGCTAAATGGCAATATGAAAATCCCTGGCATTTGTATCATAATCTTTGGGGAATAGTACCAGCTAGTGAGCCATTTACCGCAGAATGTTTTACTCCGATTAATATGTTACCAGATTTGTTTAGAGATACAGAAGCATGGGAAGCTGAAAATAGAGAAAATATGAACCAAATCTCAAATATCACGGGAAATATCACTATTTTAAGTGGATCCGGTCCTATTGCATTAGTTGATGGTAACAATGTCGAATATACAGTAGGTTTTAATACATCTCGTAGTTATTATGATGGTAAAAATTATAAGATTATCGATGATCTTAATCTTAAATTATGGAAATCCCTTTTAATAAGAATGTTTAAACATGGGGTACAATATTATATGTTTGGAACTCTTCCATCGAGTCTTATGGTCGAAATTGGAGCATATTCTGTCGAATATTATAATTTATTGAAATCAATAAAAGA
This sequence comes from Promethearchaeia archaeon, assembly GCA_029856445.1. Taxonomy (GTDB): domain Archaea; phylum Asgardarchaeota; class Lokiarchaeia; order Sigyniarchaeales; family SOKP01; genus Loki-b32. Next base: position 1,022 of record JAHQWY010000504.1, on the reverse strand, counting down.
AACTATTGACCCTAACTTTATCCTAAGTAGAGGAAAATTTAATTTAAAAGGTGATGGAATTCATGACTGAATTAGAAAATTTAAAAAAGGAATGGGAAGCAATATTTTCTTGTATGGGGTGTGGAGAATGCGGATTTGCCATAAATCCTATGGTAGGCATAGATCTAACATGTCCTGTGAAAGAAGCATTAGGAGAAAGAGCATTTGAAATATATTTTTCACGGGGAAGAATGAGTGTCTTAAAAAGCATCTTAGAAGGCTCAATCCCTTTAAGTAAGAAATTAGCTGAATACATCTATCAATGCACTGAATGTGGTAATTGTAAAGAAACTTGTCACCAATCAGATGAAAACGTGGTACTAAATGTCTCTAAGTGGATTGACCATTGTAAAGTATGGAATGCATTAAGAAAAGATCTGATTGAAGCAGGATTTGCACCACTTGAAAGACATGCGACCTTAATTGAATGGATGAGTAATATTCACATGAAAAATCCCTATGGAGAAGAACAATTGAAGAAATTTGAATGGATCTCAGCATTCCCTAATATTAAAGAAAAAAGTGATCTGATCTTTTTTGGAGGATGCACAATGCCCTTACGGCAGGAGAAAACATTAAAAAACATGATGAAGATATTACAGGTTGCTGGCATTGAATTTGCAATAACTAAAGATGAATGGTGTTGTGGTTCAATTGGACTTCGAATTGGGGAAAATGTAGAAGATATAATAAGACATAATGTTGATCTTATAGAGAAAATGGGTGCTAAAACTGTATTTACAGCATGTGCAGGATGTTATAGAACGTTAAAAAAGGATTATCCCGAACTATTGGGAGAAGAATTGCCATTTGAAGTAAAACATATTACGGAAGTATTAATAGAACTTCTCAATAATAATCAAATTCCATTTCAACACGAAGAGGGTGAGAAATTAAAGGTAACCTACCATGATCCTTGTCATCTAGGTCGTCACATGGATTTATATGAAATACCAAGAGAAGTTATAATGAAAATCCCAGGA
>JAHQWY010000101.1 GCA_029856445.1 Promethearchaeia archaeon | reverse complement strand
ATTAATTTAAAATCATCACGATATTGAAATGTAGCATCTATCAATTGTTCTATTGGTTCTGCTGTTGTTTCAAATTTCTCTTCAATTAACTCATGCAATTCCATAGAAAATTCTTGTACCATTCTATCTAGTTTTACTTTAAATGTTTGCTCTATAATTGCGGTAATTTCTTCCTTGTGTTTTTTGAATTCTAATGCGTTGATTTCCTCAGTTATTTCTGTTTTTATCCCTGAGATTTTTTTCATTAAATTAGCAAAATTAGTTTGTGTAACTATTTTTATTTGTTGATCTAATTCGGAGATATCCTTAGTTAATTTCTTTAACTCCTCCATTCCTTTTACAATATCTTCAATTTCTTGCTTTTGTATGATAGTATCTTCTTCGATATCTTTTCTCGATTCTTGGAATGAATTAAGTATTGTATCTAATTGAATTGGATTATCTTGCTGAATAGTCTGATTTACGGTTTTTACCAACAAATCTCGAATTGCTTCTTTTATCGCTTCTAGATTTACGTTGACATTTTCATAATAATTTATAATAGGAAGTATTGGGGGAACTGCTAAATAATGCAATAATACCTCTTGTTGTTGAGGAATTAACTGAATTAATAATCCCCCATTAATTAGCTGAGTGAGATTTTCTTCAAATTTATCTTGAGTTAATTTTGGAATTATTGAGTATAATTCATAATACGTAAGAGGGGTTTTACCTAAGGATTTCAAGTAAATCTCAATTGCCTCTTCAGAAAGCTGTAATTTTTTCAAAAAATCCTCCATCTTTTTATCACCAACATGCTTCACATATATTATATTTTTCTCATTCTTTTCTAAAAAATTTTAAGGTTTTATTCTTTTCTAAAAAATTTTAAGGGGATTCTATTACTATGATCATTAAGAAAATAATTGTTCTCTATTGATTTAGAACAATTAAATGTGAAGAAAATGAAGGAAGATATCTATTTTTACTTAGATCTAACAAAAGATCTAGTTAAGAAGAAAGAAATTGTAAAAGCTATAAAATATTACATTGAGGAAAAAAATAAAATAAATATAAATAGCCATTATTCTTTACTGATCTTCCAAGAAGAAGGGAATCCAATATTTATTACAGATAAAAAGGATGCAGGTATAATTACAAATTCTATTGAAGAAAATTGGAGACTTCGACCAAAAGAACAAAGTTTTTTTGAGAACGGATTGTTCTATATTTTTTCTTTCATAGCTGAGACAGTTAGGAAGAAGTCTAAATTTAATAGAATAATAGTTATTACAGATACTCCATCTGATTTATCTGAGGATTACCAAGAAGCTTTATTTAATCTTGTTTCAAAAATAAAAAATTTTCCTACTTTTATAGATATTATAAGAATCTCAGAAACTGATAAAAGGTTCTTTAGTGATGATGTAAAATTGAATATGTTAGCAAGTGATACGCGCGGTTCAATCTCTTATATTTTGGATAGAAAAGAATTCTCAGATAGAATAAAAAAATTAGTAAAAAATAAACAATTTACGAGCACTTTTGCGGATCAACCAGATCGAATCCAAATAAGCAAGGAAGATTATACCTATTATAACCATTTGGCAAAGTCCTTAAAAAAACCAGAGGGAGTTCTGGAAAAATTAGTATGCCATTTCTGTAATGAAGAATTGTGTCCAGTTTGCACTGATATATATGATATACCTTTAATCTGTGAAGACTGCGGTACAAGCTTTCATAATTGTTGCATTACAAACTACACTATAAACCACAATATTGGAATCCCAAATATTTTACGTTGTCCAAATTGTGATTATTTACTTAAAATAGATGAAGATGAAATTATTGAGGTCTCAGGGGAAGTTGAAGTGGAAACAGTTAAAGAATTCATGGAAAAAGAAGTATTAGCTGAAATTCCTAAAGAGCTTCCTCAAGTGAAACCTTTACCAAAATCTACCTTTCCTATTACAAAAAGTGAAACTGAGAAATTGGATTCAATCCCAGATACAAATGAATTCAATGCTCATGCAGAGGAAGAGGTCATAAAAACAGTCCATATTGGAGGATTTTTCGGAAAAGCATATACAGTGAAAAAATTAGGGGATAAGATAGTATATGAAAGAGTATCAAAAACAGCAACTTTCAAACCTAATGACTTAAAATCAGGTAAAGAAGAAGTAAAACAAAAAGTAGTAAGTCCTTCTACTAAAGTGATTCCTAATAGAACAAAAAAGAAACCCAACTTTATAATTTGTCAACAATGTGGAACACAAGTAAATCCTAACCAAGATAAAAAATGTCCTAATTGTGGTTTTAGGATAGTCTAATCTGTTAATAATAAATTTGTGATTTTGCTACTGTTAAGAAAAAAAAAAAACTTAAATCAGAATTATAATAAATAAAAATAAATACAACTTCTAATATTATTTTTTTATAATTTAAGGTTATTTTTCATAGATTCATATAACAATTAGGTACTAAGATGATAACTAGCTCAAATGCAATGAATTCAGAGGAATTCATTTTTTATATCGATGTCATCTCCGATTTTCTTAAGAAGAAATCCATAGTGAGAGCAATTAATTCTTTCATTAAGGAAAAAGATAAATTTAATGTATTAAGTTCCTATGGTATTGTAATCTTTCAGAAAGATGATAATCCTATAAATGAATATGATATAAAAGATTCCGAAATTGTATTAAATATAATTGATGAGAGCTGGGAGACACGAGAAACAACCCAGAGTTATTTGGAAAATGGATTATATGAAATACTCGCTTATATTTTCAGGAAAAGTAGAGAATCTAGGAAAAATTATCGTGTCATTATTATATCAGATACACCTAGTAAATTATCTGAAGATTATTATAACGCTTTGTATGATTTATTAATTAAAGCGAAGAAATTTTCGGCTTTTATTGATATAATTCGAGTTGGCAATAAAAAGTTTTACGAAGATGATGTAAAACTCAAGGTTATCTCCAGTGAAACTCATGGTGGTATGTTCTATTGTCAGGATGAAAAGCTTCTACAAAATATTCTAGGCTCTTTAGTTCAAAATAAAAAAGAATTTAAAGTCTTAAAAAGCGATGAGATAGAACATGTTTTAGCTGAAGACAAGGTATTTTATGAGCGCTTAGCAGTTGATCTTATTAGTTTGTCACCTGAAGATGAAGAAATTTGTACTATCTGTGAACAGGAATTATGTCCTATTTGTGAGGCTCATTCTGATGAGATACATAAGTGCTTTAACTGTAATACCAAGTTTCATAGTTGTTGTGCAGCAAAATATTCTATTGCTAGGAATATTGGCTTTCAACACGTTTTTCGATGCCCCCAATGTGAAACGTTGTTAAAACTAGATGAGGAATTTGTTACCATGGTCTATGAGGAAGATTTAGAGGAAGAATTCCCTGAGATCGAAACAGAAAGAGAGATTCAACCCGTATCTGAAGAAGTAGAACATGAACAAGAACAGTTTGAAGAAGAAACCTATGTAGAGGAAGAAGAAATAGAAGAGATGGAAATAGAAGAAGAAATCCATCCAGAAAATTTAAAACCACCCGCACTCCCTCCTGAAACTACAAAAAAGGTAAAGGTTGGAGGTTTTTTCGGTAAGGAAATTGAGATCAAGTTGAAAAAGGAATTAGAACCTAAGATAGATTCTCAGCAACCAATTAGTGAGATGGAAAAACCACCTTCTATTACTAGCTTAAAACCACCAAAAAAAAGGGGAACTTCAACGATTAAATTATGTAAAATTTGTGGTGCTACGCTCCAAAGTACGAACAATTGTCCGATGTGTGGAGCTAAAGTGGATTAAATACCAAAAATTAGTAAATTTCTAAATCTTCAACAAAATATATTCCTGAAATGTTAGTTTCCTTTACTGCAATAAATTCTTTCTCCATAATATGGGCATATTTCCTCAAAATTCTCAAAAATTCAATGATTTTATCCTTATGGAAATCATTTAAACTTATTGAGACTTTTTTTTCTGAATTATGGCTGAGAAAATGAAGATTATAAATTAAAAATGGTTTAAACTCGAATATCTTTAGTCTTATTTCGATTTTTTCAAAATCAATCCAATAAATTAGAAATTCAGGCTTATAAGGTAATAATATTTTGATGTTTTTGCGTGATATAGAGAATTTTCTAAGTTTTCCAGGAGATTTTGTAGCGATATAAAAGAAATACAATATAAAGATAACAATTAGACCCACACTTATGTAAGTGGCAATTTGAGATTCGGGAAATAGAACCATTAAAAATAGATTTAAACCTGCTATTAAAAGAACAATCACAAAAATGGACCAACAAGGAATCGTTAATTTATTAAATTTTTCCCCAGAAAAATCAAATATTTCTTTTTTTTCACTCTCCATATTCTAATTTTACTTTAATTTAGTTCACATTTAAATTTTAATAAAAAATTTATCAATAGTAGCAATTTTAGCATAATTATATAAGCAATTTATTTATCATGGTGAATTAAGTGGGTATTTTAATTCGAGATATGACTAAAGATGATGAATATTATGTTGGAACATGTACTCATGTGAATGAGAATAATGTAGAATATGAGGAATCGTCTTTACGTCGAATATCCTGGCTTAAAAGCATGGAAAAACATGGTTTGAGAACAAAAGTTGCTCTCTTAAATGGTGTTCAAGTAGGTTTTATATATGTTATACCTATTGAAATTAATCCATGGTATATCCAAGGGAAAGAATTAATGGTTTTTCCATGTTTGGTCTCACAGTCCAAGTTCTCTTTAAAAGGTGTAGGAAAACAATTAATTAAAGCGGCAGAGGAAGAAACTCTAAAACAAGAACGTAAAGGTATAGCAACAATTGGACATTTTTGGGATTTTTGGTTTATGCCTGCTAAATATTTTGAAAAACTTGGATATAAAGTAGTAGCTAAAAGGGCTGAAGAAGCAATATTGTGGAAACAATTTGATCCGAGTGCCGAACGACCTCAATTTAGAGAAATTAATTATGATTATCAACCAGTAAAAGGAAAAGTCGTTATAGATCTATTTTGGAATACTTTCTGTCAGACTAGCGATGTGGAAGCTCAAAGAGTAAGAGAAGTGGTATCAGAATATGAAGATCAGGTTGTTCTTAATGAATTTTCTGCTGACAACCTATCAAACCTTAGGACATATGGCCTAACTAGAGCAATCTATGTAAATGGAAAATTGGTTGAAGTAGGGCCAGAGATTGAAAAAGAGGAACTTAGACAAAAGATTGATCAAGCAAAAACTAAAGAGTAATATATTAAATATTCAATAAATAGATTATTTAAGAAAAAAAGCATGGTCCTTTAAATGTTTATGAAAGAAGAATTAAATAAATTTAAAAAAGACAGACCAAAATCGAAAGAGCTTTGGTATAAAGCACTTGAAGTACTACCAGGTGGCATATCTCACAATATTAGAACTTTTGGTTTACATTTAATTGGAGGATTCCCAGTATTTATTAAATCTAGTGAAGGTGCAAAACTAAGGGACATAGATGATAATGAATATGTTGATTGTTGGAATGGACACTTTGCGATGATTTTAGGACATAATCCTCCAGAAGTTCAAAAAACGATAAAAGAATATCTGGTAAAAGGTTGGCATTTTGGTACGAACACTGAATATCAAGTGAAACTAGCTGATAATATCGTTCAGGAAAATCCTGGAATTGAAAAAATTAGATTTTGTGTATCTGGAACAGAAGCAACAATGTATGCATCACGATTAGCTCGAGCATTTACTAAAAGAAGACTAATTGCTAAAGCCAAATTGGGTTGGCATGGAGCCAATGATACATTATCTTACAATATTGGAAGTTTAGTTCGCAATGAAGTTACCCCAGGGCTACCTAAAGCGGAGCAAGCAGGGATTCTATCATTTATGATCAATGATGAGAGTACATTTGATTTAATAAAAGAAAATTCCGATCATTTAGCAGCAATAATTTTGGAACCTGTTTTAGGAGGTGGTGGGGGTTTTCCTGTTGACTTAGAATTCCTAAAACGGTTGAAAGAGGATGCTGAGCGATATGGGATCCTATTAATTTTTGATGAAATTATTACTGGATATCGGTTTATCGATGGCTTATTTCAAAATAAAATCGGTGTGATACCGGATTTAACAACTATGGGGAAGATCATTGGTGGAGGGATGCCAATTGGTGCTGTAGGGGGGCGACAAGATATTATTGATCAATCCAGTCCTGATGTAGTTAATCAGGTATTAATTGGGGGTGGAACATTTTCTGGATATCCCCTAAGTATGATTGCTGGTTTAAAAACCTTAGAAATTCTGAAAAATTCTCATCAAAACTATGTTCGGATAAACGAAGAAGGTAATAACTTACTAAATAACTTAAATCAATTCTTTAAAGAAATGAAATCTAAATTATTAGCTGTTGGCTATAAATCTATGATCATGATCCACGCTCTTTCAAAATGGATTGAAAATCCCTCAATGCAAGATTTATTTTTATTTAAGGATAGAAAAAGAGAAGCATTGCTACAATTAGCTCTTTTTAATCGATCCATCTCGGGATTGCATGGTCTAGGTTCATTATCTATGGCACATACTCACGAGAATATAATAAAAATCCAAGAAATTGTTGAAGAAATTGCTGATCCTGTTTCACATTCAAAATTAGAGTGAATTCGAAAAAGCTAAAGTATTATTGATATTTTAGCTATTATTCAAAAATTTTATATTAAACAAGGTAATTTTATAAAAAATCAGTTTGATGTAATTCAAGTAGGATTTGGACCGATGGGAAAGATTATAGTTACACTTCTTCTTCAACGGAAAAATCTTAGATTGCGAGGTGTTATTGATATAAATCCTCAACTTGTCGGTAAAAAAGTCAGTGAGTTTCTTGATATTGGCAAAGATTTAGATTTAGCTATTGAATCTGATTTGGATTCAGTTCTTTCAAGAGATAAGGTTGATGTTGTTATAATCGCTACTTCTTCTTCCTTAGAAAAAATAATACCGACTATTGAAAGTGCTGTTAAATCAAGAAGTAATGTAATATCAATCTGTGAAGAACTCTCTTTTCCTTTTCAGTATAACCTTAAAATTGCTAAAGAATTAGATGCACTCGCAAAATCTAATAATGTTACAATCGTTGGAACAGGTATAAATCCCGGTTATCTTATGGATTTACTTCCCATTGTGCTTACAGCCCCATGTCAGAGTGTTAGGTCAATTAAAGTGAAAAGAATGATGAATTCAGCCAAAAGAAGAATACCTTTCCAAAAAAAAATAGGAACCGGTTTGAGTGTTGATGAGTTTCATGAGAAAATCAGTAATAAAGAAATAACTGGTCATGTTGGATTAACCCAATCAATTCAGATGATTGTAGCTGCTCTAGGTCTAGACTATGACGAATTAATCGAATTACCCCCTAAAGAAATAATATCTCCTGAAGAATTTATTACTTCTTATGGTGAAACAGTGCCAAAGGGAAATGTTTGTGGTTTGCAAAGCAAAGCTTATGCAAAAAAAGAAGGTAAGGATCTTATTACTTTAGATTTTATAGCTTATGCCGGAGATCATGAGGAATTTGATAGTGTTGTAATAGATAGTATCCCGAGAATAGAACAAAAAATCATAGGTGGGGTTCATGGAGATTTAGGAACTTCAGCCATGGTCGCAAATTTAATACCAAAGGTTATAGAATCTCGATCAGGACTACTTACTATGAAAGATCTTCCTGTACCTTGCAATACTGAAAATGTTTGGAAATCTTAAATCACTTTTATAAAATTAAGAATAATGTAAAGAACTTAAGATATAAGAATATAATTAAAATCCAGCATTAATTGGGAAATATATTATTATAGCTAATATCGCTGACATTGGAAAGGTTAATAACCAAATCGCTACAATTTTCGATAATCCCTTCTCCATAGGAGCATTACTAGCTTTAGCTAGACCTACTAAAGATGCTACTAACATGTGAGATCCAGAAAGAGGTATTTTTTGGATGGTTCCAATGAGCATAACGGCTGCTGTTGGTAATTGTGCTGCAAAAGCGGTACTTGGTCGAAGTTCTGTCATTCTGCCTAAGTTTTTTATAACAATCCTTCCTAGCACTACAATACCAACAGCTAAGCTAATCCCAGTTACAGCCAATAATGCGGTCAGATTTAAATCCCCCTCGACTCCAAAGACTATCCCAACTGCATTTGAACAATCATTTCCCGCTCTTGAGAAAGCGGTAATACATATTACAACTAAAATTATAAGCGCATATCTATTTTCCGATCTTTCAAAATCCTGAAATCCATTTAAGTGTTTTATTTTATGCCTATTAAGTATAACAACAACTAAATATGTTATTGTAAAGCCAACTATAGGGGATAATAACCACCACATGCTCATTCCTAGTATTGTTCCCCAATCCACTCCATTTCCACCACCTAATAGCAAACCTAATCCCATAATTGCACCTATTGTGGCATGGGTAGTTGAAATGGGGAGTCCTAAGGCACTAGCTAAAATTAACCAAATCGTAGTCGAGATTAGAATCGTTAACACAACAGCATTTTGTTCAATCCCCTCTAAATCATAATCTATTAAAAGAATATCACCACCTACAGATTTTGCAACTCCTTCCCCTAATAAAAGTGCCCCTAAGATAGCAAAAATTGTTGCTAGAATCAGAATTTGTTTCATATTCATAATTCTTGATCCATAAATTGGAGCAAAACTCTCGTCGTTTGCTCCAATGGCAATAGCAATTAATATGGATATTATAAGAAATATCGTAAGAATTACAGCAGGATCCATGGTAAATTCTTCTCCTTATATGGGATTGTTTTTTTATTTGCTTGGATATTTAACGATTAAACTTCTAAGAAAATCGCTTATTTCTTCAGCTCTTACTATCATATCAAAGATTTTTATACAAATTTTCGATGTAAGATATACTCTAAGAGATTTCTCTTCTGGTTTTTGGTATAGAATATCCAAAATTCTATATTTAGCTTCACGAGCACTACGTTTTAGGGTTTCAACTTCAAAACTCTTCTGATAAGCTGTTTTAAAATCAGTTTCCATAAAATTTACCATTTCTACCAAAATCTCTATTGTGTTTTGATATAAATCATTAATTGATTTCATTTCTGTTTTTATATCATTAAAAAGTTCAAATGGAAATACTTTTAAACCTCTTGCTAATTCTTCCGAATTATCTGACACAAAATCCAAATATTTAATTATTCGATAACGATCTTCAACCAGAAAAGGAAGAGCTCGCCTATCTTTGTAAAGAACGTTAATATAATTTTCTTTGGCGTGATCAGCATTATGCTCACAATCAACTACATCATCCAATTTCTTTTTATCCATTTTCCCGTCGATTAGATCATTTATACATTCATGGAGTAACTGTGATCCTTTTAAAACTTCAGAATAAAAATCATTAGCAGCATTCAGCATTTGAGCTTTTCTATCAGCCTTTATTTTTAACTTTAGCTTCATTTTCTTCACATCAAGAATTAATTACTAGATGGTATAATAATCACACATATTATTTATTTCTTAAAAAAAATTTCATTTCTAAATTAATATCATAGTTTTTTGACATAATCGAAAGTAATATTATGTAATTATAATTCTACTCCATAAAATATATAAAAATCTATCTTGCCATTTCTTAAAATTAAACTAGAAGATATAATTTTCGATCCAAAAGTTCAAACTTATTGTATAAGCACCAATTTCAGGTGTCCTAGTTATGGGCATTCCTGGGCCTGTCCTCCTGAAGCACCGTATTTAGAAGAATTTGTATCAAAATTCAAAGAATTTTTTCTCATTTATTATGAATTAGATCTAAATACATATCTGAATGAAGAAAAAAACAAAAACAAAGATATCAGTGAGGAAAATTTAAAAAATAAACTTTACACCGGAGAATTTCTAAGAAATAAGTTGGAAAAAGAAATTTACAAGTTTCTCGAAGATTATCAAGGAAATTGTGAAGAGAAACTCATTTTATGGGATGGATATTGTCGTGTTTGTTCAAATAAAACAGATAAAGGATGTACCTACGATAGTGGGAAACTCTGTAGATATCCTAATAAAAAACGCTATTCTATGGAAGCTGTAGGCATAGATGTTACAACCACAGTTACCAATCTAAAACTTAATATCGAATGGCCACCAACTAATTATATTTACCGTTTTGGGTTAATATGCTTTAGATAATAAAGATTCCCCAACTAATTTTATAGATATT
>JAHQWY010000503.1 GCA_029856445.1 Promethearchaeia archaeon | reverse complement strand
CGATCCATCAATTATTCTAATACTTAATTATTTTACTAATTTTTTTACATGTTTCGGGGCTATATTTGTTTTTGTAGTAAATTTGGTCATTTTAGAATCAACGATAGTATATTCTATAAAACGACAAAATAGATCTATTTTATATTATGCTCTTATTTTATTAATTGGAATGATACCCTTCTATATTTTAAAAGAGGGATGGGGAGTCTGGATTGATAATAATTATCCTCGATTTAGTCCACTTTTTCTTGGTTTTATACTAGGTTTCACAGCTAGTTTTGCAGTTATACCAATATTCTATACATCTTTAAAAATTTATAAAAGTTTTGAAACAAAGAGTTTGAAAAAGAAATGGTTTTTCTATTTTATCGGCTCTTTGGGGGCATTTAGTATACCGTACACAATTTGGATTAATAATTATTATTCATTTTATAATGAAAATTTTAGGTTGATCGTGGGCATATATGCTATTTCAATGATACTCTGGGGTTATTTGATGTATTATGGAATCGGCTTCAAGTTAAAACAATAGAAACTTACCCAAAGTTATTTTTTTTTTTTAAAATAATCCTCTAGCGTCTGATTTTGTAATTATTTTAGTAATAATTATTTGCTTCCTTTTCATCTTTTTCACGAGAAAAAATAGAAAATTTTATAAATGGTTTCGAGAACTATTACTTAGCCTTTTAATTATTGATCAAGGTAAGGAGATTAGGATGGCAGTCATTAGTAAGAATAATTTAATTCTCCAAGAGGAAAATATCTATTTTCAGAAATTCGTCTCTAAAAATGGCGATGAATATGGCCTAAGATTTGGAGAACCTAAGGATGCCAAAAATATTTCAATGATCTTCAAAGAAATATATAAATATGAGTATCTCACCCCTTTAGTATATGATCTTGATCTTTTAAAAAGAGAATTATCTGATAAAAATAATTTCTGGTTTGTAGGCGAATCGTTAGATAATAATGAAATAGCAGGTACAGGATTGATAAAAAAAAGTAGATATATTGCTCATGCAAGCAAAGGTGTGACAAGAAAAAAATTTCAAGGTTTAGGAGTTACTTCCAAAATAGGTGCTGCTGGTATTATAACAGTGACCAAAATGCCACAATTTAAAGATTGTTTAAGGCTTAATGTAGAAGTTCGAGGACCACAGGTTAGAGCACAAAAACTTATTAAAAATTCCGGAGCAATCCCATTTGGTTTAGTTCCTGCTTACTTTAACTATGGAGATAGGAGAGCCTTTAAAACTGAAAATAATACACCATTTCCCCCAAAAAGAGAAGAAGCAGCATTTCTGTATTCAATAATTTTAAATACCTTGTGGAAAAAACGACAGAAAAAAATATATTTGCTAGATAATGAAGATTTTATCTTTTTTCATGATTATGTTAAAAGTCAAACAAAAAAAATGAATCAAGATGTCCTGCTCTTAGAAAAGGGTAAAAAAAATAAAGGTTATGAACTTTACGGTGTTTCTAAAGAATATCATGACGGAATTGTGAGTTTATATGGGACTATTCAAGAAAAATCTTTAAATAAACTTATAGAAACTTATAAAAAATGGAGAATTATTTTATGGCGAATCCCAACAACTCAAACTGGTATACATTCGATGGCTCTTGCGCTTGAAAAAGGTTTTAATATGGTTGGGTATGATATAGGTTTCCATAATATGAATTGGACATTACATGATTCTGTAATTTTAGCATACTACCCAAAAGGAGGGTCCTATGCTTTTGAGGTAAATTATCTTGAAGAAAATAAACCACTTTTTAATAAGATTAGAGAAATATTTTACTCTCGTGTTAATTAATTTTTCTTCTATTTACTTCAAATTTTATAAATTCTATCTATAATAATAGAGATACGACTTTTTCTTCCAAAGTTTGAGTACCTGTACTAAAAATCTTATCTATCGTCTTTCTGAACGGCTCAAATTTGGCTACTTCAGTTACTTTACACCCATTAAATTCTGAAATGAATTTGTTAAGTAATTTATTAAGTAAAGGTTTTATAGTTTTATCCAAA
>JAHQWY010000502.1 GCA_029856445.1 Promethearchaeia archaeon | reverse complement strand
ATAATCGTTGAAAGAAAAGAAATATTAATTGAAGATCCGGTACATAAAGGAAATTATCCATGGATAAAAGGCTGGACAAAAAGTATTAAGGAAATTTTCCGCAAAAGATTAATTCTTGGAAAAGAACAAATCTCAATCCCGCTTATCGAAGAGGAAGTTAAAAAGATAAAAGAAAAGATCCAAGAAGATATTCCTCAGTTATCAAATGAAGATCGGAAAAAATTAATGGACTTAAACGAAAAAGTACAAACACTCCTTAAATCTTCAAAAATTCGATATTGGATTAAGGATAAAAAAACTGAAAAAATCAGAAAAGAATTAAATAAAATTTTAAATAGTTGATTTTTATTATTTTTTCATTTTAAAAACCACAATAGCAAGTACTAAAAATATTAAAGTTAATATAATCATCGTTAGGAAATCCATTAAAAACATATCTAAACCAAATCCATTAATCATAATCGCTCTGCTAATTCTTATTGAATATGTCATAGGAATGAAATATGAAACATATTGAAAAACCACAGGAAATGAATTTATAGGGAAAAGAAATCCTGAGAAAAACATTGAAGGAATTAGAAGCAATGGGATGAATTGAAATGCTTGTAACTCGTTACGTGCAAAAGTAGAAGCAAAAATACCAAGTCCAACGCAGGACATTGCATAGATAAACAGGATAAAAAACAACAAGAAAATATTACCCATAATATGAATTTGGAAGAATAATATTGAAATTGCCAATAGAAGTGCGCTTTGGACTAATGCTATTAATGAATTTCCCAATAAATACCCTATCATCATTTCTGATTTGGAAGTGGATGTTACCTTAACTCTATACAAAGTTTCCGTTAATCTTTCCCTAGTAAAGCCTCCAGTAACAGTTAAAATCATAAATAACAAGAGTGCAAAACTAAGAATTCCTGGTCCGAGAGAATCAATTGGTCTTAGGTCTGGATCTCCCGCAATATAGACAAGGTTTAATTCTATATGAGATTCTCCTCCCGAAATCTCATTTATCACTGAACCAATACCTTCTGAGATTGCCCCTATTACAGAACTTATAGTCTGAGGATCACTTCCATCAATATATGACGCTATTTGGATATGATTTGAAAAATTCAGCATATCCTCAGTAAAGTTTATAGGAATTACGATTAATGCATAATAATCATTACCTCCATAGATTTGTGAAATCTCTCTGGTAACATTAAATGTACTTGAATTTAATAATTCGATATCCACTCGTTCATCTTCCTCAAGGAATTCTATGAATAATTCAGAAAATTTAGTGTCATTTATCCCCATATATGGTATACCTTCTCCACCTTCATCAAAATTTACAATTTTGATGGGTACATTTCTAACAGGTTGTCCGAAGGCATAACCAAAAAGAAACATTAAAATGATTGGCATCATAATGAGTAATCCTAATGACCGTTTATCATGTAATAACGCTTGTAGATTCTTTCGTGTAATTGCTACAATCCTCTTTAGACTAATATTCATTTCCTTATCTCTCCTAATTTTTCTTCTTCTTTTTCTTGATTAGTATAATGGATAAAAACCTCCTCCATGTCTGGTAATTCTTTAAGATTTTTTAGTCTTCTAACATTTTCCATTAACTCTAAAGGAGTTCCGGAGATTAATATTCTCTTATTCATTAATCCAATGCGATCACAATTTATTGATTCTGCCAAATAATGAGTTGTAATGAGAATAGTAACCCCATCTTCGTTTGAAATTTGCTTAAAATAATTCCAGAATTCGATTCTAAGTTCAGGGTCAATCCCTACAGTAGGTTCATCTAAAATTAGAATTTCTGGTTCATGTAATAATGCAACCGCAAGTGAACATCTTCTTTGCATCCCTCCTGAACATTTGGAGACTAACCTCTTCTTATATTCTGTAAGTTCAATCAATTCAAGAACTTCTTGGATACGAGAATTAATTAAAGGTTTTGGAATTTTATATAATTTTCCAAAAAATTTTAGATTTTGCTCAACTGTTAGATCTAAATATAGAGAGAGCTCTTGTGGCATATAACC
>JAHQWY010000501.1 GCA_029856445.1 Promethearchaeia archaeon | reverse complement strand
AATTATTTCCTCTGGGGTGGCATTTCATCATGCCGGGCTTCTTCCTAGGGAAAGAAAAATCATAGAAGATAATTTTCGAAATAGAATTATTAGAGTCATATGCTGTACTACAACACTTTCAGCAGGGATCAATACACCCGCTCGCGTCGTTATTTTACGTGATTTTAAAAAATATTCAATATCAGGGTTTAACATCAAAAATTTCTCGGGATATTTTGAGAACGGTGATGGATTTTCCTATTTTAAACCATTCTCAGCAAATGAGGTTTTTCAAATCTTAGGAAGAGCGGGGAGGCCAGGGTTGGATTCGGTCGGGCATGGAATAATGTTGGTAAAAAACATGGAAGAGAAGATGTGGGTTGAGGATCATTATTTTAAAGCACTTAAAATGAATGGACCACTTATACCCAAATATAATGATCTTGGTTCGGGCTTAAATAAAATCAATATTCTCAAGGAACAGGTACTACTTCGAGTATTTGAAGAGCAAGAGATTACCCTTGATAAACTTAAAACTTTCTTTGAAAAAACTTATTTTTGGTATACAATAACTCATAAGATGAAAGACCAGCAAATCCCTATTGAACAACTTTTAATGATAAAACAAATTACTCCCGTCAATATTTTAAAGCTTCATGCTGATCCGAAAAAAGTTGAGACCTTGAGAGGTAAAAATCCCCAGATTAAAATCACTAAATGCACGAATGTAACCATCGCAGGATATATAAAAACTAGTTTTGGAATCTATTCATGCCAATTTGATATTGATACGGGTATTAAATGTTCTTGTGGATTTCAAAACGGCATATCTGACAATTTTGCTATTGAAAATGAGTTTGCATTTGAATTTTGTGACCATATAACCATGTTCCTTTTATACTTGATTAATTTTCCCGATGTCAACTTACAAAAATATGTAGAAGACATTATCCCAAAAAGTATTAAGAACCAATATATTCTCAATTACTTGTTTGAAAAAGGTCTTATTTTAAGGGATGCTAATGGTAGGATACGTTGTTCTCAATTTGGAAAATTGATTATTAGACTTTATCTATACCCAACTTCAGGGGTTCTCATTCGTTATAAGCTGGAAAATACCAAAATCTCTTCTTTTCGGGATTTAATTAAGGAAGCCTATGAAGTCTTAAAATCTGAATTTCGAGTTCGCGATTATAAGATGCTAGAACCGATATTAGAGTGGACTGATGAAGAACCAATAGAACGTATCTTAGAAAAATATAAAATAATGACCGGTGATTTGTTTTCGGTACGCGATGGCTTAGAGAGAATTATAACCTTTATAGGAATTATTGCCAATAATCTAAGTTCTAGCGGGATAGATATCCACAACCGATTAGAAAGAATTGCTGAAATGTCAGAAACACTTCGGATTCGAATACATTACGGGATTCGCGAGGAGTTATTTGACTTAGTATTGCGTTTAGATAATGTTGCACGAATACGCGCACGGATTCTTTATAATGCAGGATACCATACCGCTTCTCAAGTTAAGAAAGAAAACTATTATATACTAAATCAGAAAACAGGATTAGGAATAAAATTGTGTAAGAAAATTATAGGAACAAAATAAATTTGTTTTAAAAAACTACAATTTCATTCCAATCGATTTAATATCTAAATATTTAGGATTTAATCATAGAAAAGAATATAATTTTAGAAAAAGGTTTTAATCATGAGTTCTCATACCATTGAAAAAAAGATAATAATTTTCCCTTGTGTTGATACTGAAACGGATAAAGAGGACTCTATAGATTTTCATGAGATTATAATCCCCTTCTCCAAATTTGGTATCTCCCAGAGCATTGAATATATTTATACTGGAAACGAAAATCTTGAATTTGATAAAAGACATCCCATATATCGAAGACTTCTAATAAATGAGTTCCAAGAACTATAACAATCCTCGATTTTTTTTCCTTTAAATATATTCTTCTCATTATTATAAAGAGTTATGGATTCAAAAAGTAAAACCCAGAATGACAAGTTTTCTTCGGAGGAACAGTCAAAACAAAAAGATGTTACCATTG
>JAHQWY010000500.1 GCA_029856445.1 Promethearchaeia archaeon | reverse complement strand
GAGATAAGTTTAGTAAGCATTCCATCCCCAATCCCTCTACTAGTATATGGTATATATTCGATTGATTCTCTTTTGTTTAAAGAATCTTCATCAAAATTTATCTTTTTTTTGCTTGATTTACTTACGACCTGCATACATTCAATAGATAATATCTTATCTTTGTCTTCTAATTCCTCAAAAGATGGTGCAGAACTGAGTTTTCCCGCAACAGGTTGAATTTTATTAAGTTCTTTCGGATCTTGAATACATGGATGTGCCCCATTAAAAAAATCATAAAAAACCTTAGGATAAAAAAACAATAATCCAACCACAGCATTGTAAAGATCTGTATCAATTGCTAGAACTGCACACGAACCATATTTTTCAATTGCGGTATATAAAATTTGCTTAACGATCTCCTCTGACACCTCTGGAACTGTATTCCCGAGATCCTTTCCAAATACTGGGCCGCCATGCATACATTTGCATAAGAATAACTCTTTATCCATCATATTGTATTCTATCAATGTCTTAACCTCTTTCAGTAATTCAACTTTTCTTCACCAATTGTAGAATAACCACCATGACCTGGAAAAATCCTAAACTCATCTGAAATTTTAGGATAGTATAATATTTTTTTAATACTAGCCATCAAATTATGATAATTTACAAGCTGTCTTGGGAGTCTACCTCTCAATAGTGTATCCCCGGTAAAAATAAGCATGTTTTTATAATCTATAAGCACTATGTCATTATTAGTGTGGCCTGGTGTTTCAATTACATATAATTTCTCTTTACCGATCTCTATTACATCATTTTCTCTTATGAAATTTATATTGTCGAGTTTTCCTTTCCCAAAACTATTGATCAATAATGGAATATTATAATAACTCATGATCTCAGTGGCACATTGAATATGATCATGGTGAGGATGCGTAGCTATTAAATAAATCGGTTTATAGCCTTCTTCTTTTATTACGGCTTTAACTGCATTTGAATCAATCCCGGGATCAATAATACCAATCTCTTTTGTAGTCTCATCCCCATAAAGATAACAATTAGTTCTGAATCTCCCACTCACTTTCAACTGGTTCAAAATCATACCCATTCACAGCTCCATTCGATATTTACAGTTTCAGAAATTAGCAATTTAAATCATCTTTAAGTTTTAATTCTTTCTATTAATTGAATGCTTGTGGGAACCACTGCCGCTTTCGGAGATTTGCCATGAATTTGTTCTAGATGATTAATCAAATTACGCCAATCTTTAATTAACCAAACATCTTCTGGGAAAAAATGATTAAGATCTGGTTTACTTATATTAGGGGAGAAGAAAAATACTGCTCTAGTACTCATTGCTGCTTTCCAAACATCAGAATCTCCATAGTTACTATAAAGTTTTGATCCTGTTTCACCAATTAAACTATGAAATCCCCTTCCTTCGTATGAAGGCGACATTAATACTATTGAACTGCTTAGGGTTAACATGTTGTTTGGACCCGAGCTTATGAAATTAAATCCCTTACCTGACTGATTCAGTTCAGAATCTTCTGGATAGCAATTGAAAAAGCACACATCGTTTGCATTAACCACTTTCGTACTATATGCTTTTTGAGCAAATTCTATAGCTTTTCTATGAGCGTCTAGATAATGACCTGCGAAAATCTTTGTTGTATCACCAATTTCATTCAAAACTGCATTTATAGAGAAGTCCAAACCTACTATACTAGCTATATCTTCAATATCTTTTCTAACATCTGTTATTCTACCAATTCCTGCTCCATTAGCAGAATGATTGGCTTCAAGTGTACGGATTCCACATACTCCTGGTAAAACAATTTTAGCTCCTCCGCCATATCCAGCTAAAGGATGTGGAATTACTCCACCAATTGCAATTTTAAGTTCTGCTTCATGATAAGTTTTATTTACTTCAATAGGAGTTCCAATTTTTGATTCTCCTAGAGAAACTAAATTTTCATAAGGGTGATGATTTTCAACATTATAGGTGTTTGCGATAAATTCTCCTAATTTCAAAATGCAATCATTCTTATTCATTGGTCTGTGGGCTCCA
>JAHQWY010000499.1 GCA_029856445.1 Promethearchaeia archaeon | reverse complement strand
GTTCTAGTTATTTTTATGATATTTTTTCACAGAAATTAATTTTTGAATCCGATGTTAAATTTTTAAAGAGTAAAAATAATATTATATTTAACATTAGCATTAACCTATTATATTTATTAAATTGCTAATTAGAATTCAAAAACACTTTCAACCAGGTATTTGGGTTGTCGGAAACATACTTTACATTTAAAATAGTTATTTTTGGAGACTCACAGACAGGAAAGACTACTTTAACTCATAGATTCTTAACGAATCTTTTTAAGGAAGATATCCAAATGACTTTAGGAGTAGAATTTTTGCTTAAAACAGTTGAAATGAGCGGTGAGAATATAAAACTCCAGATCTGGGATTTTGCAGGTGAAGAAAGGTTCAGATTTCTTTTTCCATCATACATTAGAGGAGCTAATGGAGCGATTTTCGTGTATGATATTACAAATTATGGCTCACTAGCTCATGTAGATGATTGGTTTGAAATCGTTGAAAAAGAAATTAAATATGACTTACCAATAATTTTTGTTGGTGGAAAAAGTGATTTAATGCATCTTAAGGAAATATCAACTAGAAGAGCAATGGAAATAGCAAAATCTAAGAATGCGGATGGTTTTATCGAATGTAGTTCAAAAACCGGGGAAAATGTTAATAAGATATTTGATTTGTTAACAAGATTGATTTTAAAGGACAAATCTCTTCTTACGGTTAATTTATAATTTTTCATCCCAATATTAATTTTTAATGAGAACTTAATTTTTTTTTCTTGGTTTACAGGTTATAGGAACTCACTATCGTTCAATCAAATAAGAAATTATGATTCATTAAAGCAATTCTTTAAAAAAAAAAAGTTCTTCCTAGTAAATATGAGCAATAAATCTAAATTAAAATGGAGTGATCTTGTATCTCCTACTATGAGCCCTGATGATTATCTAAAGTACTATGGTGACAAAATCGGTAATATTTATAGAACTTACGAACCAAAGGTAAATGCATTAGAAAAGATTAAAGCTCTCTTGGAGAACAAGAACGAGAAATTAAAGATTGTAGCATTAGGCGCCGATTGGTGTCCGGATTGTAATAGGAATGTACCAAAGATGATTAAAAATATTAAGACTATAAAATCAAAAAATATTGATCTGAGGATATTATACGGAGTAATGGTGAACGCTCTTCATAAACCTGGTGAATCTATATGGCATGAAAAACGTTCTCCTCCAGAGGCCATAGATCCTAAATTTAATTTAAAAAAAATCCCCACATTTTACTTCTTCAATGGAAATGATGACCTTATTGGCATTATTGTAGAAAATCCTAAATGGGAATCTACACTCGAAGAAGATCTCCTTGAAATCTTAGAAGAAAAGCTATAGAAAATTTTTTAAAAGTCTTAAAATAAATATTTCCTTTATATTTTTTAACTGTAAACTCTGAGTTTTTAAATTTTTTCTTTACAATTTTCATCCATCAATGAATAATAGAGATGACATGGATTTGTATGGTTTTAAAAGTCTAATGTATCGCAGTGGCTGGCTATACAATGCAATCACAAGAAGATTATATGATCAAGATAAAAAGTTTTTTACTATCGCTAAACTAGTAGGTAAAGGTCCAAAAAAAGTCTTAGATTTGCCATGCGGTACAGGATATTTAATGCGTTTCTTAGATCCTTTGATTGAATATGAAGGGGTTGACCTAAATCATCGATTTCTAAAACGAATTAAGAATAAAGAGTTAAAAAAACGGAATATAAAATTAAAAAAGATCGTCTTAAAACAGAAAGACATTTTCGATTTTCAAGATCATATAGGTGAAAAGGTCGATGTTATTGTAATATCGGATGTTTTGCACCATATTTACCCGAAACATGTTGAATTGATTAACAAGGCAAAGAGATACGCAAGAAAAGTTATCATATGCGAACCTTATGCAGTAAAACCAAAAGAAATCAATGCCCGAGATAAAATCTTTAAAATTATTATTTATTTCGGAAAATTTTTACCAATATCTATCTACAAAATTATTGATTTTCTTTTCCTAGATAATGATGGGATTAATCCCTAT
>JAHQWY010000498.1 GCA_029856445.1 Promethearchaeia archaeon | reverse complement strand
AAAATTAATATATGGAATACAAGAGAATTTTAGAACAAAAAAATTCAAAGAAACCTTTAGAGGTTTTTTTCCCATGTTAATGGCAGTAAATTTTGCCCTTATGATATTTCAAGAGCGTGAATTAACTTTATTGTTTATTGATGAATCCCAAATTCAAGAACCCGGTGCAGGTTATATTTATGCAATTTTTGTATTGGTAATGGTAATTTCAGGAGGGACTATGGGAATTTTTTCTGCAACGTGGTTCTTAATGGATTCAGGAATAGTCTATGTGAAAAAAATGAAGAAAAGGAAGAATACACCTATTGAGGTTCGAAGTGTGGGGGGTTGGTATTCAACATTTCTCAAAGGATATTCAAGTATTAGCACTGTTATAGCATTTTATCTTTTTATATTCCAACAAATTTTTTCCGCTGTTCCAAAGGAGATGATATTTGATTGGTTTATTATTCTTTTAATAATAGGACTTGTACTACTTCCTTTATTTCTCTCTCTATTAGCATTACCGGCGATAATAATGATAGATATGATATTTAGTACAAGAGAGCACTATATGCAGAGAGTAGCAAAAAAAATGGGTATAGTCAATAAATTTGATTCAAACTCACTGACCTTACCATGGAATCAGGGATCTTTAACACAATAAAGGTGATATGATATTTTTATACAAAAATTATAGTTTTCATAATTACAAAAAAAAGGAATAGAATTTTGAGTTTATTAACTCGTTGTTGCAAAACCGAAGAAGACAAAAATAATAATACCCATTGTTAGGCTCATAAATCCATAGAGGTAATACGCTCTGAGGTATTTATCACTTAGAAACATTAGATCTGTCATATACCAGCTTACACAACCCCCAATTCCCCATATAACTATATCTGTGATTATATTTGCAGCACTATCAAATTTCGCTTTAATATCTACAACATATAGAATTGTATTTTCAACAACTTCCCATAAGCCAGCAAGAACGAGGACAATTATCCAATAAATGGTAAAACTTTTTACCTCTGGCTCGTTGATTGGATCTTTTGGGCTGTTAGTTAGGTTTTTAATAATCCAGCCAATTGTGAATGCTAAAACGAAGAGAGCAACACCCCAAAGGAAATGTCCCAAAGACCAATAATCAAATGAAGCAGTTGAGACATCTGACTGGTCTAATGCTACTGGAACAATACCGAATACGGCAGCAACGAGAGCAGTCGCAATCGCTATTAGAACTAATCCAAGCATTATTAAGAGAGGGATTATACTATTTTTCATAATTAATGTCACTTAATCATTTCATTTAAATTAGTATTTCATTAACATTAACACCAATAAGACTCCTTTTAATATATAACTTAACTTTTGTGATCAACGATTTTATACCTTTTTTTTATATGTCGAAATTAAAAATGTTCCAAAAGGGTCATATGGACAAATTAAAGTGAAGATAAAGCATTTATATAGACCTTATTGTAGTATTAAAATATTGAAAGCATTAGTTCAGAAATTTCCTAAAAGAAAATTAACCAGGTGGGAAAGCGGCTATAGTTTAATTTTCAAAGATAGGTTAAGGTTAAGCTTAATTTTATTAAGAGATTTAAATATATTTGCATTAAAAATTCATAACTATAACAAAAAGTGATAAAATCAAAATAAAGAAAATCAAAATGTCGGAAGAAAAACTTAGGGATCAAATCAATAAGATCGCAGTTGAAATAGAGAAAATTGAAGCAACAGCAAAACAGAAAGAAACTTATATTAAAAGTCGAATTGAAGAGGAATTTGGTCCTAAAATGGGTGAAATTGAATCAAAACTGCAGAGTTACCAAATTACACTTAATGATCTTAATGAAAAAATCGATGATTTAACCTCAAAAAGGAAAGATTTAGTTCGAATTATAAAAGATCTGGAAAAAGAACATAATAATTTAAAAAAGGATAAAGAAAAAGAATTAAACGAGAAATTAAAAGCAATTATTAAGGAAAAGCAGACTAAATCGAAAGCAATTGACCGAGAGATAAAAATGATAGAAAAGGAGTTAAAAACGAGTTAATTCTCATCTCT
>JAHQWY010000497.1 GCA_029856445.1 Promethearchaeia archaeon | reverse complement strand
GATTATGTTATTTAGTGCGCTTACCTGGTACTATGTTATCGTGTTTATTACTTTACAGAAATTAAATTCAATTCTCTTTTTCAATCCTAATTTCAAATGATAGTTTATTTTATTGTTTTAGATTTTACTAAATAATTTTTACCTTTTTTGGAAATTATATTCTAAATATGTTAAATTATAAACATTGCTTTCATTTTTTAGATATAATTCTTATACATTTGATTTATAATTGATCATGAGTTTATCGAGAAATCTTAAAAACAAGTTGAATAGGTTGATTTCTTCTTTAGATGGCAAAAAAGTAATTGTTGCTTTTTCTGGGGGAGTTGATAGTTCTTTATTAGCATTTCTATCGAATAAATATGCGAAAGAAACATTGCTTATAACTGAAAAGTCAATTCTTTATCCTGATGATGAAATTGAAGAAGCCACTCAATTTGCTACAAAATACAGCATTCAACATATAATTATTACAAGAGATCCCTTGAAAAATAAAGAATTTCAATGTAATCCTTCAAATCGTTGCTATCTCTGTAAAACTGATTTATACAAAGAAATTCTTGAAATAAAAAAAGATTGGAAGTTCGATATAATTTTAGATGGCTCAAATATGGATGATCTTTCAGATTATAGACCAGGTATGCAAGCTTTAGAAGAACTAGGGATTTCTACTCCTTATATAGATAATAAAATAAATAAAGAAGAAATTCGGGAGATATCTAAATTTTATAATTTAGATGTTCAAACAAAGCCATCAATGGCTTGTTTTTCTTCTCGAATTCCATATGGGCAAGTGATAAATGAAGAAAAATTGATTATGATAAGGGAAGCAGAAAAATTTCTAAAGAAAACTTTCAATTTAAAACAATTAAGAGTTAGGTTGCATGAAAATAAACTTGGACGCATTGAATTCTTAGCAGATGATTTTCCTACAGTTTTAACAAGGGAAAATATGGTAATAATTAAAAATAAATTAAAGGAACTCGGTTTTATTTATGTTACAATAGATATAGAAGGTTTTCGATCAGGTTCAATGAATGAGGTTCTTAATCTCGAAGAGATTTAAAATTAATTGTTTAAATTCTGAATATAAGTAATAATCTTTTTTCGCTTCTTTAACGCCTGTACGGCTGCTAATTCAATAGATTTTTCCATTTCAAATACGGATTCGGGAGTTTTTTCACCTATTTCTTTTTTAATCTTTGTATATGCTGATTCACGAAATCTAGGTAAAATTTCTTGCTCTTCCTTACCATTGAACATCATCCTTACTTGATTTGAATCATCCACAAATCCTATCTCTGCGCATCTTATATTTTTATTAGCTAAATCTGAAATAATTCTCTTAGACGCTCTTTTATCACAATAAATAAGGAGTGCATCTAATGATACTCCTAAATAATCAACTCCAACATTCTCTAATAGTTTTAATACTTTTGAATTCACTAATTTTCGAACTTCCTGTTCTTGGATCATGACACCACAATTAGCCTCATAATTAATTTCATATAAATCTCCCCGTAAGCCTCCATTGGTGACGTCACACATAGCATGAATATCATTATAATAATCTGAACCAAGAAGTGTTTCGCAAGCTTTTAAAAATTTAATATTCAAAGTCTCATTTATAACATCATGATTACCCGAATATATAGCCGTAGTTGTTATTGTTCCTCCTCCAGCTCCTTCCGTCATTAGAATTCTATCACCAACTTTAATATTTCTCCTCGCTAATACTCGATTACAGATCCCCACAGCACTGATCCCCCCAACCAAGCGGTTTCCAATGACCATATCCCCCCCAATACGAAGAGTTGAACCTGCAGTAATTGGAACTTTTGCTAGTTCTGAAATAGTGGAAACTCCTGCCATAAAATCAAAAAGTTTGCCAACATCCGCATCATCCCCTAGATGGATATCAATCATTATTGAAATAGGTTTTGCTCCTTTAACATATAAGTCTCTTAGGCAAGCTCGAGTTACATGAAACCCACAAATAAACGGGAAATCACTTAGACGAGAATGAATACCCTCCATCTTTGAGACATTAATTAAAT
>JAHQWY010000496.1 GCA_029856445.1 Promethearchaeia archaeon | reverse complement strand
CGCATATAGTCATGAAATATGCGAGAATTGGCTAGATGCTCTAATACAATATCTTAAAGGAAATTTGGATTTTTTAAAAGGCTTCATAAATGAAAATCTGCCTCAAATTAACGTAATAGAACCCGAGGGGACTTACCTTGTTTGGCTTGATTTTCGAGAACTAGGATTAGAACCTAAAGAATTAGAAAAATTTATGCGTGGTAAAGCAAAACTGGCTCTAGATGAAGGTTATATTTTCGGTCAGGGTGGAGAAGGTTTTGAGAGAATTAATATTGCATGCCCTAGATCAATCTTAGAAGAAGCACTTATTAGAATAAAAGAAGCTATTATTAAAAACAAATGAAAAGACGAATCTATTAAAATAGTTTATACAGTCCAAGTAATAATTAAAAATAAAAATAACAAGATGGAAATTACTTTAAATATTTGATTAATAGAAATCAGTTACTTTTTTGCCCTCTTCGAAAATTAATCTAACTTTTTCTAATTCATCAGGGATCTCAATTTGCTGAGGACATTTCTCCAAGCATTCACCGCATTGGATACATAAATTCGCAGATCCAATATCTTTCTTACCACTCTTTTCTAATTCTTCTTGAGTTTTGGGGAGAGATTTATAATAATTAGTAAATCCAGCTCTTGTATTTTCACCATATTGGTTAAATTGATTGAGGATATTGAAGAGAATCGGTATATTAACTCCCTGAGGACACGGCATACAATAACGACAAGTGGTACAAGGGACCACGAAAATATGTTTAGCAAATGCATTTTTTAAGTCTTCAATAGTTTGTAATTCCTCATTTGTCAAAATGTTAATACCTGAATTATTTGCAGATTCTATATTCTCTACTACTTGATTCATAGCACTCATTCCAGATAGAACAACGGAAACCTCTTTATGATTCCAGACATATTGTAGAGCCCAGTTTGGTAGACTTCTTTTCACTTTCGATTCATCTAGAATTTTTTTTATCTCTGGACTATTCTCATTTAAATTCTTTACGTCAATAAAAAGTTTGCCTCCTCGGAGGGGTTCCATAATGATAACTGCGATTCCTTTTCCAGCCGCATATTTTATTCCCTCAGTACCTGCTTGGAAGTTAACATCCATGTAATTAAATTGTACTTGACATGCATCCCAATCATAAAAATCGATAATCCTCTTGAATGTATTAAAAGAATCGTGAAAAGAGAACCCCATATAGTTGATTTTTCCGTCCGCTTTAGCCTGTTCCATTTTTTCCATGATTTTTAAATCCTTTACTTTTTCAAACGAATTTCTACTTAAACCATGCAAAAGATAAATATCGAGGTAGTTGGTTTGCAACCTTTCAAGTTGGGTGTCTAATATCTTATTAAAATCTTCTTTTTTATTAACAAAACCTTGACCGATTGGTAATTTTGTTACAAGGTGGACCTTTTCCCTATACCCATCTTGTAAAGCCCTACCTACTAGTTCTTCACTCTTTCGATCCATATATGTCCAAGCTGTGTCCACATAATTACATCCATGGTCAATGGCATAACGGATCATATCAATCGATTGTTTTTCATCAATAACATTCTTTTTCTCACCATCTTTTTCAACTTCTAATGTGGGCAATCTCATTGCACCAAAACCCAGTGCAGATACTTCCCATTTGATTTTATCTCCCATTTTTCGATATTTCATAGTGATCACTCAAAAATAATAATTCTTTAGTAAAAACTTTTTCATAAAATTAAAAAATGCAGAGGAATTAAGAACCTTAATCTCAAAACTTTATTAGAACGTGATAAAGATAACTGTGAATTTTTTAGATTTGATTCATATTGAAATTACGGTTCCTGATGCTGAAAGAGCTTATCAAATTCTACATAATGTCTTTGGAGCCGAAAAAGTACAAGAAGAATTTGCAGGTTTTTTAGATGGTGAATACAACAAGGTAATTCATGTTGGTCTTGGTGATGTGGTTTTACAATTCATTGAACCTTTAGCTGAAGGAAGTTCGTGGGATACTCAATTAAAAACAAAAGGTCCCGGAGTCCATAATTTAACCTTTGGAGTAGAAAGCGCT
>JAHQWY010000495.1 GCA_029856445.1 Promethearchaeia archaeon | reverse complement strand
TAATGAAATAAACATTCGCCAAATTATCGTGACATTGCTGGTCTTCATATGGGCATTAAGATTGGCAACATACGTTTATATTCGAAATCGAGGAAAACCTGAGGATTATCGGTATCAAGCTATGAGAAGACGATGGAAAACCAATATCGTATTGAAAAGTTTTATTCGAGTGTACTTATTTCAAGGAATTGTAATATTTATCGTTTCTTTCCCCGTGTGGTTTATCAATATAATTAATAATTATTCTGTCGAAAGCTTTTTAGATTTTTTTGGAATAACACTGTGGCTTGGCGGGATTATATGGTTAATAGGATTTTTATTTGAAACAATTGGAGATTATACTCTCTATAAATTCCTGCAAAAACCAGAAAATAAAGGAGAAATTATGGATAGAGGAGTATGGAAATTATCTCAACATCCCAACTATTTTGGGGAAGTAACTCAATGGTGGGGGATTTATGTAATCGCATTAGGGGCTCCTTTTGGCTTTATTACTATTTTAGGACCAATTTTTATTACCTATATGATTATCAAAGTATCAGGAATCAGACTTTTAGATAAAAGGTTTGAGTCTGACGAAAAATACGCAGATTATAAGAAAAGAACCAGTGTCTTCTTCCCATGGTTTCCCAAAAAAAAAATTAATAAATAATTTTTCTATACTTTTTTTCCACATATCCTATGATTTTTAATCTGAAAATTTTTAAATACTCAAATGTATAATAAAAAAAACAGAGAAATTAGCCTAAATTTGAAAGATTCTACTTAAAAGGGAAAAATTGTGGCAGAATTAATTAAAACAAACGCAGAAAAAAAGGATCCTTCTAATAATATCCTTAAAGAAGAGATTAATTTACAATTACATTGGTATTTACCTGCCTTTTTTGTGATTTATTTTGCATCATTTCTGATTCCAGCCATTATTATTATGATGTTTATAATATTATTTTATTTACCATTTTTCTTAGAAGTAAGAAATTTTATAACACTTTTTACTGATTTACCCTCCCTAATTGCTTCTTTAACTCTACCAATCATAATAATAATATGCTACCTGTCACATCTTTTTGTTGTAGCATTTATTACTCGATGGTTTTGGGGAATCTCAGAAAGACGATCCCCTTCTAAATCAGGAATCATTCCAAGGAATATCCCAAGTAAGACTTTAAATTATTATCACTTTCGAAGTTTCCTTATAAAATATCCAAAAAATGCCTTTTCGCGAGGACCCTTTCCTTGGTTAGTAAAATGGATGTTTAATTTCACCCATACTAACAAGATTGGGAAAGGTACTGTTATTGAAGAACAAATAGCAGGAGATCGTTTTGTTTCAATCGGTGAGAATTGCTATATTGGCACAAATGCAGCTATTAGCTCACATGCAGTTGATGGAATTTTTGGGAATATATCATTTGCTGAAATAAAGATTGGAAATAATTTTACGACTGCGGCGTTTAATTGTGTTGCTCCTGGGGTCGATACGGGAGATAATTCATGGTGGCTACCAATGACAGGCGCAACGAAATACAATATCTTAAAAGGAAATAATTTCTATCTTGGTACGCCCCTGAGAAAGATCTTTAAAAGAAAAGTTATGGATTACTTACAAGTGACAGAAGCTGATTTAAAAAGGGCTGAAGAGTTAAACAAGATCTTAGAATCCTCAAAAAATAACAAAAAAAAATAAAAAGACATAACCAAATGACTGAAAAGAAAGGAGAACACATAAAAAAAAATATTGAGAAAGTAGAATATACAATTGATTTTGTAACTAGCAGTGCAATTAGTAGAATCGGTATAAAATTTTTAATATTTTACATCCCAATCTTGTGGTTAGCGGGGTATATGGCGATTGCTGTTTTCTTCGACGTTTCACAATTAATCAATAATTGGATAATTACTACATTACTATTACCGTTTTGGCTTTTTATATTGTATTTCATTTTTATTTTTGGGGTAGCAATATTTACAAAAGCATTTCTTCTGATGATAAATATGATTCATAAACCTAGAGAAGGGATTTTTATAGCAGAAGAGGGCCATAAGGATTACGAATTTTGGAGATTACGCGTT
>JAHQWY010000494.1 GCA_029856445.1 Promethearchaeia archaeon | reverse complement strand
TTGTTCCAAGTTCGGGAAAATAGATATTAGATGAAGATAATCATTAGAACTATCAATTTTTGAGTAAGAATCAATCCAAGAGAGTTCTAATTTGGAAAATATATTATTTAACTTATCTATCATGACTGTACAACTCTTTTTTCTAATAATTGAAAGAATGGCGCTATATCTATATTACCTCCACTTAAAATAATACCGACTTTCATATTTTTTGTATTAATTTTGTTTGAGAGTAGGGCAGCTAAAGAAACAGAGCCAGAAGGTTCGATTATTATTTTCATTCGCTCCCAAAGAAATCTCATTGCATTGATAATTTCCTTCTCAGAGACGGTAACTATTTGATCTACAAACTTTTGGATAATAGTAAAAGTTCTCTCACAAAGTGAAGTACGTAAACCATCTGCAATAGTCTCTGGATATGTACTTTCTATTATGTAGCCTGCCTGAATAGATCGATAAGCATCATCTGCCATTGAAGGTTCGACTCCAAAAATCTGGACTTCAGGACATAAACCTTTAGCAGCAAGAGCTGTTCCACTCAATAAACCTCCACCACCTAACGGTGCAATTACAATGTTTAATTCACCAATCTCTTTAATCAATTCGTAAGCTGCTGTTCCTTGCCCACATATTATATCATTATCGTCATATGGATGAATTAATTTATAATTGTATTTCTCAATTAATTTTTCAGTAATTTGAGATCTAGCTTCTAATGAATTATCGCAAAAAACAATTTGAGCACCATAATCTTTAGTCGCCTTAATTTTATTTGTAGGTGCTCCTTTAGGCATTACTATGGTGGCTTTTATTCCTAATATCGAAGCCGCAAGTGCAACAGCTTGAGCATGATTACCACTTGAATGTGTAATAACACCTCGCTTTTTAGCTTCTTTTGAAAGCAAGCTTAATGCGTTATATGCACCTCGGAATTTAAAAGCACCAACTCTTTGAAAATTCTCACATTTAAAATAGATTTTTGCATTTAGTAGGGAATTTAGGGTTCTTGAAGTCATAACAGCAGTTTTATTAACAACATTGCTAATCCTATTAAAAGCTTCTTCTATTCCTTGAAATGACATCTATAGTTGTCTCAAATACTACTAAATTATTTTTATAAAATCTTTCAAAGATTAAATTTTATTATATATTTATTTTCATTCAAAAACATCAATCAAAATAGACCTCTTTTAGGCTTCTAAAAGGATCTTAACAAAATCTCTTTCTTCTGATTTAGTAAATTTTTCGAATGCTCTTTGAGCATCTTTTAAGGGAATTATTTCACTTATAAATTCATTTACATTTATTTTATTATTAGTAAACATATCAATAGCGGCTAAGATATCTTCACGATCATGCCCTAAGCAACCTTTTAAAGTAACTTCTTTAGAATTTATCATAAAGAAAGGAAATGGGATACTGCCTTTATGAATTCCCTCAAGCAGAATTGTTCCTCCTCTTTTTATTAAAAAAATTGAATCCAATAATGTATCTTGATTACCAACAGAATCAAAAATAAATGTAGGTTCTCCAAGGTTTTTTATCTTTTTTTTTATCTTTGTTCTTCTTGGAGGGACTGCTTCAGTTGCCCCGATTTGTAGTGCTTTATCTCTTAGAAATTCTTGAGGTTCAACCACAACTACGTAATTTGGGTCTTTCAGAATCAATAAAGCTTTTAAGGTTGTTAAGCCCACACTCCCTCCCCCAAATATTAATATATTTTCCTTACTTCTGATTCTTGAGAGTTTAAATGCTCTAATCGCTATTGAAAATGTTTCAATCAAAACAGCTCCTTTCATTGATGTATCTGGTGGAATTTTGAAAACCCATTCTTTTGGTACTTTAACGTACTCTGCAAATCCCCCATCTTGGAAGGTTCCTAATCCCTTAAGACTACCTTCACTAAGGTCAAGTAAAACAGTAAAACATACAACCTTTTCACCTATTTTTACATTAGATACATTATCCCCTATCTCTACAACTTCACCTGAAATTTCATGTCCCATTATTAAAGGAATTTGATACAATTTATGTTTAAAATTGGTAATATCTGAACCACAAATACCACAATAATGAACTTTCACTAATATAT
>JAHQWY010000100.1 GCA_029856445.1 Promethearchaeia archaeon | reverse complement strand
GATCCTCGTGTTTTTTTTCTGTTTCAAAATTTCAAGAGCTTCAGGGTCAAAGGAAGGTGCTAATATGACATCTGTTAAGATTTTTTCCTTATTTATTATAAAATCTGCAACATTCGGAGTTAATTCCTTATTTAAACCCCAAATTCCTCCAAATGCAGACATAGGATCACAATTAAAAGCCATTTGGACAGATTTTAATTGACTTTTCGAGTTAATAGCTACTCCGTTAGGAGAAGTATGTTTGAGAATGGCTGTAACATAGGGTGTTGTATCAAAATCTAATAACATTTGGACACATGAATCTATATCCAAAAAATTATTAAATGAAATCTCTTTACCTCCCAATTGTTTAAAATTATAAAGCCCAAATTTTGCTGAAAGATCTCTATAATAGGCTGCTGATTGATCCCAATTCTCGCCGTATCGACAATCTTGAACTTTCTCATAAACTTTAATTATATACTTTCCAAAAATCTTATCTGGGTTATAATAAGATTGAAGAAAATTGGCTATTGCAGCATTGTAATCCGCCATTATAGTAAATACTTCTTGAGCTAATTCTGCTCTTGTCTTATCAGAAACTTGACCATTATTTTCTTTTAATTCCGTTATAACTCGATCATAATATCTTACATGAGGAACAACCACTACATCTGGAAAATTCTTAGCAGCAGCTCTAATCATTGTTGGTCCACCAATATCAATCATTTCTAAGGCTTCATCTAAGGTAATATTAGGTTTAGATATAGCCTCTTTAAATTGATAAAGGTTGCATATTATCATATCAATAGGGGGGATGTTATATCTTGTTGCATCTTCTACATCTTTCTCCAAAGTTCTACGATATAGGATACCACCTTCAATTTTAGGATGCAAAGTTTTTACTCTCCCGTCAAACATTTCCGGGGAGTTAGTGTATTCCGATATTTTGATATAATTAATACCGTTTTTTTCTAATAATTTTCCTGTTCCTCCAGTTGACAATATTTCAACTCCAAATTCATTCACTAGTACTCTAACAAAATCTAAAATATCCTTTTTGTCAAATACACTTACTAATGCTCTTTCGATTTTCTTCATATTAATTCTTTATTCTTCCTTTATTGATTATATACAATGATATAAATCAACTAAAGTTTATTGAAGTTAAAAATTATTTAATAGATATTTAATAAGTGAGTATTTTCAAAGATAAAGAGAAATAGTATTAGACTAAAATTTTCCAATAAGATCATGAGGGGCAGTTTCTCGTTGACCTACAACAGAAACGATACCAAGGGATGCTTTCTTCATTTCTTTAATACATTCTGCACCTGCATAGATCATTCCATTTGCTAAACCTTCTTTTAAAGTTGCTAATACTCCCAACACATCTCCTACATAAGGTACATAATTAGATACGCCTTCTGTTAACATTTTTGATCCCTCAACGTATCTATCCGAGATGTATCCAGAAGTTCTTGCTTCTTTTGATCCCATACCTCTATACACTTTTACCTTCCTCCCCGCAATTGTGTCTATAAAGCCAGGAGATTCGTCAGTACCTGCAAAAAAATGCCCTGACATAATTAAATCCGCACCTGCTGCAAATGCTTTTGGTAAATCACCTGGATTTTTAAATCCTCCATCAGCTATTAATGATAGTTTTGGATTATAATCCTGTATGGCATCAGCCACTTGAGCTGTCGCAAAAAGAGTTGGAGCTCCTACCCCGGTTTGTTGAGATGTTGTACATATTGACCCTGAACCCATTCCTACCTTTAATCCAATAAATCTCTCTTCAACAAAATCGACTTTAGTCATTAAATATTCTGCGGCTTGATAAGTGCCAATATTGCCTAATACAAAATCAGATTCTAGAAATTTCATTAATTTTATGGTACCCTCAATATCATCTTTCTTGTAGAAATCAGCTACATCAATAAAGAAAATGTCCACGTAATTATCTATTTCTTTCAAGATCTCTTTAGCTTGGGAAGATTCTGGAAATTTAGGGGATAAAGCCATCCCACATAGTAAGTGTCCTTCTTCATCTTTGGAAGCTAGAGGAAATTCTGGAGCTAAATCCTTTTTCGTAATTAATCCTTTTAAAAATCCATTTTCATCAATAATAGGAAGTTTTTCCTTACGTGATTCATATAGGATTTTCAACGCATCTTCTCGCGATGCCCCCGGTTTAATAGAAATCACATCTTTCGTCATGTAGTCTTTGATGGCTCCATTTTTTATGTCTTGTTCGAAGAACGGGATATCTCTTTTAGTAAATATTCCACACACCTTCTTTTCGTCATTAGTAACTACAATACCGCTTATGTTATAATTTTCCATCATGAATTTAGCTTTAGATACCTTTGCATTCGGATTAATAGTTGCTACGTCATCAATAACAAAAGATCTAGCCCTCTTGACGATTCTACACATTTCCAATTGCCTTTCATAGGAACAATTACGATGTAAAACACCAAGTCCTCCATGTAAAGCCATGCTAATTGCCATATTTTCTTCTGTAACTGTGTCCATCGCCGATGACATTATAGGAAGATGAAAATTATATTTTCCTAAGTTCGAAGATAAATCGACCTGGCTTGGAGAAAAATTGGTAAAACCAGGTAGTATTAAAACATCATCAAATGTCGCAATTAACTCATTTGAATGGACTTTTTTTCTGTAATTATCTGATATAAGTAATCACCGGTTATTAGAGATTTTACTATTTAATTGAAGAATTATTGAATTTTCGAATTAAAAAGTAAAAAATTTTGAATTTTATTATTAAAGAAAATTTAGTATATAAAATTTTGTGTGTTTTGATTTTTAAAAAAAAAAGGAAAAAAAAGTTTTATATAGGTATATCTTTCCTTTTGAAAATGAGAAGGCTTGCTATTATTAACCCAGCGTTTACAGAACCTAAAACAATAAGATCTCGAATAAAAAGAGGAAAATCTGAATGAACTAAGTATTCAGCAGGATTAAAATAGAAAAATACTGAAATATATTTTACCCCTTGAACTGCTTCATCCATGTAAATATAAAATTCACCAAGAAAGAACATTAGGAATAAAACTACAACACCTAATGCCATAGATTTTCTCGTAGCAAGAAAAATAGTTGAAAACAATTTAGCAAACATTGCGAGAACTCCTAAGAAAAGAACGACGATTATATAA
This sequence comes from Promethearchaeia archaeon, assembly GCA_029856445.1. GTDB lineage: Archaea > Asgardarchaeota > Lokiarchaeia > Sigyniarchaeales > SOKP01 > Loki-b32. The sequence continues at coordinate 7,283 of JAHQWY010000100.1, read as the reverse complement.
GTAAGCCATAATCTGTCGAAGAACAAACCTTCCTCTTTAAATATCGAGGAAAAACTCATCCCTCCCATAGTTATAAGGAAGCAGATTCCCATCGTAGCAGTTATGAATATATAAAGGAATGTAATTTTACTTCCTAAGAAGTTATATCGAGTAATAGGCTTTGAAAGTGTAAGATCAATAGTTTTTTCTTCAATCTCCTGAGATAAAAGACCACTAGCCATATACACAATATAAATACCTGCGTACAACCACATAAAAGCCAATATTTCTAAACTCCAGAAGCCATAAGGATTAGAAAATATTTCAGTATCACCAAAAAATTCTACCATTTCTGGTGGCCAAGCTTCAATAATGTCTTGAACTGCATCGAGATTCATATCTTCAACCATATATATTATGAAATAACTCAGTAAACCTATAATTCCACCTAATATTAGGAGTATATACTTCTTTGCCAGAAAATATTCTTTTACACTAATAGTAAATTGTCTCATCTATGATTCAACCTCCCTCTTTTTCTTAAATTCATGTTTTTGCGATGTTGATATTTGATAATATTTTAAAAAGATATCTTCTAATGCTGGACTTGTAATATCAGTATCAACAATTTCTGCTTCTGAAAGTAAATTAAGTATTTTAGGAAGTTCCTCTCGGGATACCAAAAATGATGCATGGGTATCATTTAAGATGACTTTTTCTATTTTTTCACCTGGAAGTTTGTTTGAAAACTCTTTTAAACTTTTTGCAGATTCGAATTCCACTTTAATCTCTTTCATTGCCATATGTTTTAATTGTTGGATTGTTGCTACTTCTACAATTGTCCCCTCACGAATGATACCAACACGATGAGCAACTTTTTCTACCTCACTTAACAAGTGCGAACTTAATAAAACTGTAGAACCAGTTACTTCTTGTTGTTTATGAAGAATATTGTAAAATTCAGCTGTAATAAGAGGATCCAAACCTGAAGTAGGTTCATCAAGTATGAGTAGTTCTACTTCAGGAGCAAGAGCAAGTATTATACCAATTTTTTGTTTATTACCTTTACTTAGTTCTTTTACTTTCCTATCAAGTTCTAAACCAAAAACCTCAGCAAGTTCTTCTACGCGACGATTAGGAATATGATTTTGATACAGTCCTAAAAGATATTCTATATTACGTCGAGCTGACTTTTCTTGAAATAACCCTAATTCACCTGGTAAATAAGCTAAACGTTGACGTATTGCTACCGAGTCAAGATGGACATCAAGATTAAAAATTTTCGCTTCCCCAGATGTTTTTCGGATAAGATCTAATAAAACTCTAATGGTTGTAGTTTTTCCAGCACCATTAGGTCCAAGTAATCCAAAGATTTCCCCTTTAGAGATCTCCAATGTTAAATTCTCAATTCCTCTACTTTTTCCATAAAATTTTGTTAATTCATTTGTTTGAATAATTACTTCATTGGACAATTTTTTAACACCAATATTTTTTTAGTGTGTTCAATTACTTTTATTATTTTTTATAATTATCCATTATAAATTAGGCGTACCTAATTTTTAAAGTTTTTCATAAATTGATGGTTTCACAATTCATGAAACTTGCGAAACCTACTTTATTATATGAAACTACCTATTTAAATGTTTTTCACAAAACTCGAAATTTGAGAAAATATTTAAACAAGTTAAGATATATATTATTTAAGGTATGAACGATAATATAACAACTGAAGAATATCTGGGAGACCGAAAACATCTTTTTAGTGAAAAATTAAGGAAATATGAGGATAAGATAGTAGATTTTATTGTAGATATTGGAAGAAGGAAAAGAGTTAATCCAAAGATGCTCAAAATTTCCTCTTATTTATTTGTCCATGGTGGTTTAACTCAGAAAGAATTACAAGAATTAACAGGTTTTTCAATGGGTACGATATCAACTTATCTTTCAGTAATGATCGGTATGGGTAGATTTCAGAAAAAACGAATCCCCAAAACTCACACCTATAAATATTCATATTCTGGAACACTTGAAGATATGACTACAAGTGGAATAGATATCATGGTAAGCAGTCTTAGTTCTATGGACGTTTACTTAAATAGTAAGAAAAAGGATCTAGAAAAATGTATTGAGCAAGGTAAAAAAGGAGCTGAACATCTTTATCAAAGAATTAATCAACTTCTTTATATATTTGAATTTTACAAAACTGAATTTTTTGAACCAATAACGACTTAAGCAGGAGAGATTCTAAATTTATGAGTGAGATTAAATTTGACCAAGAAGTATACTTAATTGAAGATGAGATAGTAAATCAGATGACTGCATTACCAATGTTTTTTGGTCGGGATCCTGTATTTATTAGACTTTTAACTTTATTCATGACCAGAAAGTTTTTAACTCAAAAAATGCTACAAAGAATAACAGGATTATCAGCAGGAAAGATTTCTGAAGAATTAAATTTACTTCTAGAAATGGATCTTATTGAGAAAGCGGATATATCGAAAAAAGGCAAGATTATATATTCTGCGGAATCTGCTGGATTGATTTTATATAAATTTAGTAAAACTATTATTAACAGAATGATTAAATGGAAGCAAGATTTAGAAGAATTGAAAATTGAATTAGAAAAAAACAAAAACTTATTAGAAAATGAAAAAGGTTATAACCGGATTTTAGAATTAAATAATTTTTTCCTAGACATCATAGAGAAGTATAAAAAACCTTTTGCTAGAATGGATAAAAAACTCAGTTCTTCAAATAAACCCTAATTACATGCGAGTTAAGTTTTTTCTTGGCATTTGTTTAATTCTGGGATCATTAATATAAGAATCTAATGCTGTAAGAAACATTTCTCGGTCAATTTTAATATTTGCTGATTCAATTGAGCAATAATTACTTACATGGTCATTGAACACTTGAGATGTAACGTTTTCTCCCAAGTTTGCAATTATTTCTCTTTCTTCTATTAAATTTTCAACTGGGCTTAATAAAGTAAATTTACCTGATTTTAAATCTTCCCAAAGAGGTATACTTGGGGAAATGTTTAAAGTTCGAAACCTAAAAATCGTTGGATTTATTTCGGTTAGTACTCTTGCAGTCTCAATTACATGTTCTTCGGAATATTTATGCCCTCCTAATCCAAGTATAACATATAGTGATAAGTTAATCCCTGCGTTTAATAATCTTTTTCCAGCCTTTATAAAAGACTCAGCATTTGTCCCTTTTTTCATTAATCTTAAAACAGTGTTTGAACCACTTTCTAATCCCATGTAAACAATGTCTAATCCCGCTTCAGATAGTTTTAATAATTCTTCATCTGTTTTTCTTAAAATATCTAATGCTTTTGCATAACAACTTACTCTTTGAACATTCCTGAGTTTTAACCTTACATATTTTATAATTTCAACCAAATAATCTGTCGGAGCTGATGTTGGATTTCCTCCCGCTAGAAATACAGGAAATCCGTGGTAATTGTATTTAGCTGCTTGATCAATATCTTTTTTGACATCTTCTAAAGGTCGTATGGCATACTCTTGAATTGTCCCATACATTCCCTTATAGGTTCCGCAAAATCTACATTTATTCCAAGAACATCCGCCTGTAACAGCAATTAAAACAGAGTATGCTTCTACAGGAGGACGAATAATAATATGTTCAGGGGGATAACTAATTGCCATTTCACTAGATAAAGAATAGTTATTAAAAATTAAATTTTAATCAATATCTAAGTTTAATAAAATAAAGTAGATTTTTAGATATTATTATTATAACTTACAATAGACCTATTCAAAAATTTTTTAGGTTATTTTTTACATTTTTGTAATACCTCAAAATTAAAGGATTTTTAATCTTTAAAACAAAATATTTAAATTTTTAATAACTATCTCGGATAAATTAATGTATTGAATTGAATTTTGATTTAAACTAAATAAAAATATCTCAATAGTTTTATTTACTTAAGAATAGTTGAGCCTATGAGTCAGGATGGAAAAGAAGTTATATATACCTTTAAAATAGTAATATGTGGGGCAAGTTCAGTAGGAAAAACATGTCTTTTTAATCGTTACTGCTTCAATTCATTTGATTTCGATACATCTCCAACAATCGGAATTAATTTTCATTCAGTTTACTTAAGGATAAATTTTAAAACAAATCCGGATGAGACCAATGAGAATTATGTTGTTAATTCTATTTTTGATTTTGGTGGTCAAGAGCGCTTTATACCATTGATTCCTCGATTTTTTGAAGGTGCAAATGGAGCTTTATTAGTTTTTGATTTAGTAAATAAATATTCCTTTAATGAATTAGATTTCTGGTATGAACAATTAATTAAACATACGTTTAGATCAGATATCCCTATTATCTTAGTTGGAAGTAAGAGTGATTTATTAGAGAAAACACCCCCTTCAGAAATTGTCAATGAAAAATTAATTCATGAGCTTGTAAAAGAAAAACAATTAGATGGATTTTTTAGAACTTCCTCTTTAGAGAATTACAATGTTTTAGAAGTATTCAAAGAACTTAACAACCTAATGTTAGGTAGACTGAATATACCTTATGTTGTTGTATAAAAGTAAAAGTTTCCATAATTAATACTTTCTATCAAAAACAAAATCAGAGAATTCATTAAAAAAGATCTTCTGTTCCTTATTAAGATCAGGATATATGTCCTTTAAACAATTCTTTGATTGTTCTACTAAGTTCTTCGCTAAATGTTCAGCAATTATCATAGCATTCGTTTCAACGAAAATATTTTTCACCTCTATTATATCATTTTTATTTATATTGTCTTTATGGTAAATCTCATTTAATATTTTAGATTGATCTTCATCTGTGTTTTGAACTGCTAAAATATATACTATTTTTGAACGATTTTTTGCTTTAATATCTGCTTCAAGATCAAGAAGATCATCTCTTATAGCGTGAGCTTGACCAATACTTAGAAGTGCCTCGCTTAAGGGTTTGATTTGATAATGTATGTTACCTTTCGCTAAAATAGCTCCAATTTTTGCTGATTTCTCAAATAACCGAGCCTTTTGACACTCTGCTATGTTTAAATACTGTTCTAACGTCATTGTAATATTATTATAATTCATATATTCTTCGATCAATTGCCCTTTCATTAGAAAATCCATTGCTTGAGTATATTCATTAATAGCTAATAATTTAATATGTTCCGGAAATTTTGCTGATTTTATTATATCTAAACCTAATAAATATCCTTGTGTTCCACCTAAGATTGACATATCTCTTCCATATAAATCTACAAAATCGTCTCTTTTTGGAACGTTTAAATCCTTATATATTTGGTTCAACTCATTTTTTAATTGTATATGAAAGGTTGGTTTCCCTCTTCTTATTACATCATCATCTAACAGATCATCATGAATTAAGTGACCACTGTGTAATAATTCAACTGCTATAGAAACTTCTCGAATTTGCTCAATTTGATCTTCTAAGTACATTGGATTTACAATACCAGAAAAAGCAGAATTTAGCAAAATAGGATGAATCCTTTTTGCTTTCTTATTTAAAATATATTCTTTAAGTTGTGTAATAAAATCCTTGAGAAGAATATCTTTTTCTGATTTGTTTAACTGAAAAAAATATTTCTCCAATTCTTTATCAACATATGCTTTCTCTGTTTTAAAGAATTCTTCTATCATTTAAATATCACAAAAATTTCGTTAGTATTAATATAAAACATATAATAATTTAATTTAATTATATCTAATTCCTATTATTTTTATACTAAAGGAGAACTTTAAAAGATGAAAATAGCTTGTATTTCCGATTCACACGATCATAAAGATAATATATTAAAAGCAGTCTCTATAATAAATGAGAGATCAATAGATGCTCTAATTCATTGTGGAGACTTTGTTGCTCCGTTTGTTAAAAAATGGTTCGATACACTTAATGATGGTATAAAGACAAATTTTTATGGAGTTTTTGGGAACAATGATGGTGAAAAATTGTATTTAAAACAAAATCTTGGTCAAATATGCAAGATTGCTGAGCGTGGTAATGAATTAATATTAGAATTAGGAGGAAAGAGAATCTTTGCGTCTCATATGCCAAAGAAAGAAACTATAGAAGCACTAGCTCTTTCTGGCAAATTTGATATTATTTTATCAGGACATACTCATTTTTTGAGTAATAAAAAGTATGAGAATGGGGTTTTAGTGGTTAATCCAGGTGAATTATGCGGTTATTTAACTGGTAAATCGACATTTGCAATTATAGACACGAAAACGATGGAAGCAGAGATAATAGAACTATAGAATTTAACTCATTTTTTTCTCTACATTATTATTAATTAAGATTTATTTAATGAATAACCAGATGTCAACATTATCACCCAAGGAAATATTCAAAAGTTATAAAGAGAATAAATTAGACAGAAGTAAAGCGTCAGAATTATTGATATCAGTAATTGAGAATACTTTCGAAAAAGATAACCAAACTAGAATCTCAAGTGTAAAATTTTTGGGTTTAATTGGGTCAAAAGAAGAAAAGGTTTACTTTTTTCTTGAGAACCTATTAATTTCAGACTTAAATGAAATTGTGCGTGGAAATGCTGCGAGTATAATTATTAGACATTTTCCTGATAATGCTTTAAATCCAATTAAATGGGCTTTAAAAAATGAACAATCAGAATCTTGCATAATTATAATCATCAAAGCATTGGAAAGAACTAAAAATCCAAAATTAAAATCATTGTTGAAAGAGATTGAATATATCGACGTGAATGGGAGAATATTTTTTCCATTTGGAACTTATCCTACTATTAATTTAAGTAGTATTGGGATCGGAAAAATATCAGAAATCAGAGGATTAAACAAGTTAACAAATTTAAGTAAATTATATTTAAATTTTAATAGGATTATGGAAATAGAAAGTTTGCATAATTTAATTAATTTAAAATCATTGCACCTTCAATGGAATAATATTAAAGAAATTGAAGGATTGGATCATCTTAAGAAATTAGAATATTTGTATCTTAGTAATAATGAAATTCATAAGATTCAAGGGCTCAAGAACCTTTCTAATTTGAAATCACTATTGATTTATGATAATCAAATTACAGATATAGAAAATTTAGGACATTTGTCAAATTTAGAAATCTTAAATCTACGGAATAATAGAATCAATGAAATAAAAGGTTTGGAACATCTGAAAAATTTAAAAAGATTAGACCTTAGTAATAATAAAATAAATGAGATTAAAGGTTTAGATAAACTTACTACTCTAGAATTTTTAGATTTAAGCTATAATCAAATATCTGAAATCAAAGGTTTAGATAA